>JAQUSE010000146.1 GCA_028715235.1 Candidatus Omnitrophota bacterium
GGCCCGTCCTACCGGTAGCGTTACCTTTATAAGGTAACCCGCCACCTGACCCATCCTGCGGGGTTAGAATGGCGACGCCAGCAGGATAGTCCCGTCAGCACCTCCTTTTGCGAGCGGGATGAAAGTTAATAAGGATACCCTTTTAAAATTCCTCCTATTGAAGTTTAAAAGGGAAAATTAAAGATTAGGATAAACATGTAGAGGCTTTTGTTTTGATGTTTGGGGACGCGGGTTCGATTCCCGCCACCTCCACCAAATTTTGCTGCAGTATCACTCAGGCAAAATTTGATCCCGAGGAAGCTGTAGTTAAACTGAGGCTGACGAGGGACTACCTATGAGAAGACTGTGATACAAATGGCAAAATTTCCACAATCACTTCATCTTCAGAAAATCGCGGTAGGAAATGAGCTGTATCTTATTATCTTTGACGGCCTTGATCACGCGGGGGCTTGTGAGGGAAAAGAGTTCCTGTTCGCAATCCAGGTGAAACCTGTACCTGTCCACCACCTCCGGCCCCAAAAATCCCGGATGGCACACAAGCTCGGTAACCCCTTCTTTTAAAGATTTCAACATCTCCACAAGGATATCTTCTTTCAAGCTGCCGGAATCTAGAAATCCGGCAAAATTGTCAGTATACAAAACCACGGAGTCATCCATCATCCTGCGCATCTCTTTTTCGAAGAACATAACGACCAGCGACTTATAAATCTTTTTCAGGCTTAACGGCGGAATGAGCTTCTCTTGGCGGAGACATCTTATGGAGGGGATCTTATGTTCTTTGGCCAGCCTTACGAATATACTCAAAAGCTGCGGCAACATATGTATATGTTCATGGCCGCTTAAATTCGTTACCCGTATTCCGGTCTTCTCGACCCTATCCAGCTGACTGTTCAATTCGGCATATATCTGATCGAGATCCACCTGGCGGCGGAATAACTTGATAAAAAAATCGTTACGCCCCGCCGGGAACCTGCCGTCTTTCGCGATGAGCGTGGAAATTCCGGCGGGATCCGATAATGACGCCGTCTCTGTAAGCGCCAGATGCGCTCCGGCCTCTTCTATCTTAATGGACTTCAGCAGGCCAACGGCGTCTTCGAACGCCTCGCCGGACGGCACGAGATTGAACGATGTGACTATGCCCTCTTTGTGAGCCCTTACGATACCTTCGTTCACGCTCTTCGTCAGGCCCAGATCATCGGCGCTCACTATGAGATACCTCATATGCGGAACCTATATGCAAGCATGTCCCAGAATGTCCTTGCCACCACGCTCATCCTCGATATCGTCGAGCTCCCTTTGACGCGAAGATCGAATATGAGCCCGTACTGCCTTATCTTGAAACCCCTTCTCGCGGCCTCCGCGAATATCTCCACATCTATAAACGGGCTCCTTGACTTCAGGTCAAGCCCCTCAAGGACTTTACGCCTGTATATCTTGAGTCCGGAATTGATATCCCTGATCTTTAAGCCGAATAAGGCCCTGACTAAAAAATTATAAACCTTCGACATGACTATCCTCTTAATGCTGGAATCTTTCAGCACAAGGCTGTAGGCGGTCACTACATCCGCCCCCTCCAGAAGTTCCAGGGCTTTCTTGATATCCGCCTCTTTCGCGGGAAAATCGGAATCGGTATATAGCACGATATCCTTCGCGGCGTTCTTCAGCCCCGCAGCCAGCGCGCCGCCGAATTTGGAATTTTCTTTAAGCCGTATCAGCCTTATGCGCGGATCTTTCGCGGCAAGGACCGCGACCACATCACAGCTTTTATCCGTGGACGCGTCGTCAACGACAACTATCTCGTAGTCTCCGCATATCTCCCCCGCGAGGCTCGAGACCCTGCTTAACGTATCCGTTATGTTATCGGATTCGTTGAACATAGGCAAAACGAAGGATATGTTATAACGCGTCATTTGGTCCTCTCCCGCATGAGAATATATTTCCCGTCTTCGGGCATCTTATTGGTGACAACGGCTTTCTTCCCGAGCTTGTATATCATAAAGGAGGGCTTCGTATAGAAAGGCTTCGTATCGAGGTCATAAAGCTGGTTGTAATTCTTTTCTTTCAAAACGCACCATATGCGTTCTTTCGAGCCCATAAAATTAACGAGGTCATGATGTTTATCAATATTGACCGGAAATACACCTGTATAAAACGCGAGCCCCTCCTGATAGTTGCTCTCACAGCCAAGCGCCTCACCTTTTTTCATCACGGTCGACAGCACTTCCGATATCTCTTTACTCGTCTCAAATCTCTCTATCTGAGGCAGGACGAGGGCGCTCATGGGATACGCGAACGCCAGGACAGAACAGACTATAAGAAGAAATGCGCGGGCATATATTTTTTTCGCAAAAGCGGCCGTCGACAGTATCATGCCGATGATAAGGAGCGCGCACCCTATCGCAATGCCCGGCAGGATCGACGGGTAATCGAATTTTAAATAGATAAGAGCGCCTATAGAGCCCACTATAACGACAACCAGCAATAAATATTGGGAGATCTTCATACCCAGGACGATGCTTTTCTCAACCGTCTTCTGCAAGAGATCGTCCCACAATACGGCCACTATAAGCGCCAGGCCTATAAATGAAGGGAATATATACGTCGGAAGTTTCGTGCTCGATATGGAAAAGAAGATGAATATGACGAAGAACCACAGGGCAGCGAATACCAGATGACCGTTTTCCGGCGAACTATTGCGGAAAGATTTCTTGAACGCGTGCCAGAGACCGAACGGCAAAAATACGCTCCATGGGAAGAACCCGCCGAAGACGATCGGTATATTATAATACCACTGGGAGCCTATCTTATGTTCCGCCTCCAGGAACCTGTTGACATTGTGGAATCCGAAGAACGCGTCTATGAAACTATTGCCGTGGATCTTATACATCAGGATATACCAGGGAGCCGCTACTATGATAAACGCGAGCGCTATCCAGACAAGAGAGATGCTTTTGAATATCCTGAAATCCCTTACGAATAAAAGATACAGGCCTATCGCTACAGCCGGCAGCATTATAGCCACAGGTCCCTTGGTGAGAACGGCAAGAGCGAAGAAACCGCCTGACAG
This sequence comes from Candidatus Omnitrophota bacterium, assembly GCA_028715235.1. GTDB lineage: Bacteria > Omnitrophota > Gorgyraeia > 2-01-FULL-45-10 > 2-01-FULL-45-10 > JAQUSE01. Next base: position 3,068 of record JAQUSE010000146.1, read on the forward strand.
AATATAATAATATGCCCTGTTCTTTATCTGGCCGTAGAAAAAGAATAACGCGCCCAACAGCATGAAAACGGTCAGCACCATGTCTGTGACACACGCCCTTGAAAGCACCACATATTCCACGCTGGCGGCTAGAATGACAGCCGATAACATTCCGACCCTTTTATTAAAGAGGAGCGACCCTAAAAAATATATCACCATTATTCCAAAGAGGGCGAAGACCGCCGACGGCAGGCGGGCGGCAAACTCGTTGACTCCAAAGGCCCTGAACGACGCCTCGACAAGCCAGTACAAGAGTATGGGTTTTTCAAACTGGGGTTTGCCGTAAAGATACGGGGTATGCCATTCGCCCCTATCAACCATCTCTTTTGCCGTCTGGGCGTAAAACGTCTCATCCGGATCTGTCAGGGCGAACGCTCCCAGACGGAAGAAGAAGAGATAAAAGCTAAGCGCAGCCAGGACCAGGACGGCTGCGACCGTTTTTTTTGAGATATTATCGATCATCATGAACCGAATATGGCCTTTGCGCGTTTCGATATCTTCGAATATATGATGACGGCAAAGAATATTTTGACGACGTCTCCCGGTATGAACGGCAGGATCCCCATGGAAATGGCTTTCATCGCGTCTATCTTGAAGAGGCAGACAAGCCAAATGGCTCCGGAGGCTAATATTATAAGGCTTCCGATGGTAAACGTTACGGCGATCCTGAGGATCCCGAGGTTGTCAGTCGCAAGGGACCGGCCTATGAAATAAGCCGCGAGGATAAATCCTACCAGGTAACCGCCCGTTACGGTGAAGAGGTATGGAAAACCGCATGTTACACCCTGAAATAACGGCAATCCCGCCATCCCGAGGGCAAGGTAACCGAGCTGGCTGAAGAGGCCCAGCCTCTTCCCGAGAACAGCGGCCGAAAGTATCACGAAGAACGTCTGGAGAGTTATCGGGACAGGGCTGCCGTGCACAGGAATCCTGACGTAGGCGCCGAGCGCCGTAGCCATAATAAAAAATAAGACCCCGATCACCGCGCTGAATCTCCTGTCGCCGACCAGTTCCCTTTTATTGCTTATCGCGTATGTCCCACTCATGTTAAAATCTCCTTTAGTGTTATAATTTTATATAAGATTACTATAAAGTATCCGTCGTGTCAATCCCAATCAGTTCTAAAATCGGTTCTAAAATTCCAGGTGCGCGCCCGATTTTATCCATCTGCCCGGCATCGGTATGCCCGATTGCTCGGAGTAGGGCGTATTAAATATATTGGATATCTCTATGAATGCCTCGAACTTAAGCGCCCCTTTCTTTACGATCTCCTTCGACACTTTAGTGTCGACTATTACGAATCCGGAGTCGCCTACCCTCTTTTTATAGTTCAGCACCCAGTAATTTGAAAACCCGGACGCCTTTAATTCGGCTCCCGCCGAGATCTGCTGCTTAAGGTAGTCGAGGGCGTATTTTGACAGGTAGTCGTGCTTCCTGTATGAATCGACGGCGGTGTAATTAAAAAATACCTTCTCTACCGGGATCGACGCCGATATCTTCTTAGGCGAAATATCCATCTCCACTTCAAATCCGTTCGTATCTACTGAACCGATATTTGCGGCGCGCCACGGCAGCCTTGAATTCATCCTGGTCCAGTCTATCGTGTCAAGAGAATCCCTGTGAAAAAAAGTGGCCGAACAGAAAAGCGGACCCTGCCGGTAATCGGCGCCCGCCTCATATGTCCAGGAGCTTTCCGGCCGAAGGTCCGGATTCCCTATATTGGCGCTGTCGTTATAATACAGATCCGTAAATGTCGGTATCCTGTAGGACCTGCCGACAAGGCCCCGTAAGGTCACGTCTTTTAATATGGTGTAACTTACGCTGACC
>JAQUSE010000147.1 GCA_028715235.1 Candidatus Omnitrophota bacterium
GTCTTATTCCGTACCTGATCACGGATTATACTAAAAATGTGTATCCGACGAAACTAAACGAATACCTGAGCATGGGTAAACCGGTCGTATCTACGCCGCTCCCGGAGGTCGTGGAATTCAACAAAGACCACAAGGGTGTGATTTTAGTCGGGCGGGATAGCGGCGATTTCGATATGAAGCTCCGCGAAGTCCTGAGCGGCGGGGGCGGGGCGCTTTCGAAAGTCCGGATAACGGAAGCGGAAAAGAATTCGTGGGCGTCTAAGGTCGAAGAGATGTCGTCTGTCATCTATAATGCGGAAGCCGTGAAGAGCGAAAGAACGCAGAAGGACTGGAGCAGTAATTTAAGGCGTATATACAAATCCACGAAGCGGGGCCTGATCAAGGCGGCCGTTGCCGCTCTCCTGATATATCTGGCGCTATTCAAGACAGGCGCCGGATGGTATCTTGGCGAACCTCTCGCGATATCCGACGCGCCTCAAAAGGCAGACTGTATATTAGTCCTCGGCGGAGGCGTGGGCGAATCGGGCAAGGCCGGCCAGGGATATGAAGAGAGGGTTTCGAAAGCCGTGGAACTTTACAAGAAAGGCTATTCCAAAAACATCATATATTCCACAGGCTACACCTATATACTCAAGGAGGCGGATGTCATGTCCGCGCTTTCGGAAGCTATGGGTATCGATAAACGCGATATAGTTATCGAAGACAAGTCCGTTAACACGCATGACAACATAGTGAACAGCGGAAAGATCATGAAGGAGAGGGGCTGGAAGAGCGCCCTAATCGTCAGCTCCAAATACCATATGAGGCGCGTAAAGCTTGTATGCGATAAGTCTATCCCGGGAGACAGGGTCCTGTTCATTCCCACGGCAAGCAGCTATTACTCCGGCGACAACATAACGTTCAGGCATATAGAAGGTTTCCTGCACGAATACCTGGGGATTTTATTTTACAAGATGAAAGGATATATTTAGGATATGCTTTTAGTCCTTGTCCTGGCGTTCGCGGTAAGACTCAGCGCTATATTGGCCCTGGGCCGGCACATCAGCCCGGAATTATGGGAGTACGATACCATAGCGCTCAATATACTTAAAGGCGAAGGCTATATATATCACGGCGTTTTCAACACCGATTACCGTTCTTTCGGCTATCCCGCGTATCCGTATATATCGGCGTTCTTCCATTATATGACGAACAGGAATTATTTCATCCTGGAGATGTTCCAGGTGGTACTGTCGGTCGGGATGTGCTGCCTTATTTACAGGATAGCGAAAAAGATCTTCGATGAGAGGACGGCGATAGTCTCTTCGCTCCTGGTCGCCCTGCATCCGGGTTTGATAGTATACACCACGAAGATACATGAACTGGTGCTTGTCGCGTTCCTGATATCGTTGACATTCTGGCTTATAATATCTATGGACCTCTCCAGGACGTCTAATAACGTCCTGATAGGCCTTCTCATAGGATTCGGAACGCTCACCAGGCCTACGCTGGTATTCTTTTTGCCGGTGTATATCCTGTATGTCTTCGTTTCGGCGCCGGCATTTAAAGGCCGCCTGAAGCAATGCCTGGTCGTCGCTGCGTGCGTTTTCATCGCGATACTTCCATGGACGACACGGAACTACGTCGTGCATAAAAAAATAATATTCATAACCACTATCTCGGCCGAGCAGTTTTGGCGCGGGAATAATCCTCTGGCGTCCGGGTCTGCCCTGACGCCCGGCGGCGACGCCATCATAAACGCGGCGCCGAAGGAATTCCTGGATAAACTTTACGGCATGGACGAGATTGGACAATACGGCTATTTTTACGGCGAGGCCTTCAAATTCATAAAGTCCAACCCGGCCCTTTTTATAAAATTGACGCTTAAGAAATTTTTATATTTCTGGACATTCTCGCCGCAGACAGGGATGAGGTATCCGGCCGCCTGGAAGGCCGTTTACGGGATATTTTACGCGGCGGTCCTGTTATTTTTCGCGGTCGGTTCATGGTTGGCCGTTAAAAAAGGAGGGGCGCTGGTCCCGTACGTCTTATCTATTTTTGCGCTGCTGTTATTCATATCGGCTGCGAACAGCCTCTATTATGTGGAGATGAGGCACAGGTGGGCTTTAGAACCCCTGATGCTGATATTCTCCGCTTACGGAGCCGTGTCCACGGTAGGGTTTTTGAGAAGGAACGCCCGATGGTAAAAGTATTGAGGGTAATAACGAGGTTGAATATCGGAGGGCCGGCGATCCACACTCTCTTATTGTCGAGCTCCCTGAACAACGGCGGCGGTTACAAAGATATCCTAGTTTGCGGGAGGGTGAGCGAATCGGAAGGGGACATGTCGTATCTTGCCAGGGAAAAGAACGTCGAGCCGGTCGTCATAGATGAGTTGGGCAGGGAGATATCGTTTGTGAAAGATACCAGGGCGTTCTTCAAACTGTGCGGAATAATGAAAAGAGAGCGGCCGGCTATCGTGCATACGCATACGGCCAAGGCGGGGACTCTTGGAAGGCTCGCGGCTATCCTGACAGGCGTCCCTGTGCGGATACATACCTTCCATGGGCATGTATTCGACGGATATTTCAGCCCCCACAAGGCAAAGGCTTTTGTATTAATAGAGAAATTCCTGGCGCGTTTTACGAGCAGGGTAATAATGGTGAGCGAAGGGGTAAGGAATGAGATCGTAAAAGAGTTAAAAGTAGCCTCGCCGTCCAAGAGCGTTGTGATACCTCTAGGCCTTGAGCTTGAGCAGTTCCTGGACAGCGAAAAGAGAAAAGGCGCGCTCAGGTTGATGCTTGGCATAGGAGGCGACGTCATGCTCATCGGCATCGTCGGCAGGCTCGTCCCGATAAAGAACCATAAGATGTTCCTGGACGCCGCGAAAAAAATATCGGATAGAAAGCTGTCCGCGAAGGTGAAATTCCTGGTCATAGGCGACGGGGAGCTGAAAGAGGACCTGGCGGTATACGCAAAGAAATTGGGCATAGAAAAGGACGTCATATTCACAGGATGGGTGCAGGACCTGCCCATGGTATACGCGGACCTTGACATAGTGGCTCTTACGTCATTGAACGAAGGCACGCCGGTATCGCTTATAGAGGCTATGGCGTCGGCGAGGGCTGTTATAGCTACCTCGGTCGGCGGTGTAGGCGACTTGATCGCCGACGGATCGAACGGCGTCCTGACCACGGCGCAGGACACGGATGGATTTTCCGGGAAACTTCTCGGCCTTATCGAGGACAGGAGCGGGCGCCTGGCCATGGGCGGCCGCGCCAGAGAATTCGTCAGGGACAGGTATTCGAAGCAGAGACTTGTCGGAGATATAAAGAAACTTTATGAAGAATGCTTGTGTGAAAAAAACGGGAGGAGATGAAATAATGAGAAATCTGATTACCGGAGGGGCTGGTTTTATAGGTTCGCATCTGGCGGAAGAGCTTTTAAATAAGGGCGAGGAGGTTACGGTTATCGACAACCTGTCGACCGGGGATATTAATAATATAGAGCACCTGAGATCGCATGCGAAATTTTCCTGCCATATCGATACCATAATGAACGAGAAGCTCATGAGGAGGCTGGTGAAGAATTGCGACTGTATTTATCATCTGGCCGCCGCGGTAGGAGTAAAATATATTATAGACAATCCGCTCGTCTCGATAGAGACTAACGTCAAGGGGACGGAGATGGTGCTTGGGCTTGCCAATGAACTGGGCAAGAAGAAGGTCGTCATCGCCTCCACGTCCGAAATATACGGGAAGGACAGGCCCGGCAAGCGCGAGTTTTCCGAGAGCGACGACAGGGTGCTTGGCCCTACCAGCATATCGAGATGGAGTTACTCCTGCACGAAGGCGATAGACGAATTCCTCGCGCTTGCGTATTGGAGAGAGAAGAAACTGCCGGTCGTTATAGTCAGGTTCTTCAACACCTGCGGGCCCAGACAGACGGGAAGATACGGCATGGTCATCCCGAGATTCGTGAAGCAGGCTCTTATGGGACAGCCGATAACCGTCTATGGCAGCGGCAGGCAGACGAGGAGCTTCACGTATGTCAAGGACGCGGTGAGGGCCATAATAGCTTTGGCTAAGCATCCCGGGGCTGTGGGGGAGCCGTTTAATATAGGCAACCCGAACGCCGTCACGATAAAGAAGCTGGCCGAAATGGTGAAGTCGCTCACCAAGTCAAAGTCCAGGATCGTATATGTGCCGTATGAAAAGGCTTACGAAAAAGGTTTTGAAGATATGATGCACAGAGTGCCTAATATCGGTAAGATAAAGAAACTTATAGGCTTTTATCCGGAATACGATCTGGATGAGATACTTGAGAGTATAATAAGTTATTTCAGGGAATAAGATGAATACCGCGGACTCCAAATACAGAAGCTTGAATAAGAGCATCTCTATAGTTATGCCGGCCTATAACGAAGAGCAAAATATTGAAAAGACCGTGAAGAAGTGCGCTCACCTCCTGGATAGCCTCGCGGTCAAAGGAGAGGTGGTAGTAACAGACGACGGGAGCGTCGACAGGACGAAAGAGATACTTAGCGGCCTGAAAGGAAAGATGGCAAACCTTGTGGTCGTTGAGCATAAAGAGAATAAAGGTTACGGCGCCAGCCTGAACGACGCCATCATAGCTTCTAAAGGAGACCTCATAGTCAGCATCGACTCCGACGGGCAATTCGATATAGATGAGCTGCCCTTGCTGCTGGACCGGTATATGGAAGGCCACCCGATAGTCGCGGGTTTCCGCAAAGAAAAGAAAGACTCGTTCTTTAAAGTATTTGCCGACAGATGCATGAACCTTATGGTGAACATGATGTTTGGTTTGAGGTTAAGGGACTCTAACTGCGCTTTCAAATTGTATGAAAGAGATATCATCAAGCCGGTGAAGGTAGAATCCATGGGGTTTTCCGCTCCTACCGAGATAATGGTTAAGCTCAAGA
>JAQUSE010000148.1 GCA_028715235.1 Candidatus Omnitrophota bacterium
CGCCGAGAGTCAATACGGCGATCGTTAACGGCGTAATAGGCATAATCATTTTAAGCAATAAGACAAAAGACCAGATGGACGCGCGGGTTTATGATTTGGCAGGCTCGCCGATCGGGACGGCCGAGATAGACTGGGAAGCGAAGGGGTATTAATGGAAGGGTATTGTATAACTTGTCAAAAGATTGTCGCGATGAAGGATGTTAAGTCAAAGACCTTAAAGAATCAAGCCAAAGTCTACGAAGGCAAGTGCGAAACTTGCGAGACCGTAATTTATAAAAGAAGAGGTAACTAATGGAAAGGCATTATTTCGATCATAATCAGCCGCAAGGTTCGATGTCGCTCATGAACCTGCGAAACTCATTAAGGGCCCTCTTTCAGGGCGATATCATGCCGTTACGCCCGAGAGCGAGTTTTGTTCTGGACGATATGGAATATGCGACGGATGCTCAGGCTCAAAGCGCGTGGAGTGGCGCCGGTTGCGCGGTCACTCATTCCGCAATAAAACAAGAGGGGAATTTCGCTCTACAGGTAGTCATAGATGCGACCCCCAATCGGCAGGTTACAAGGATAAAGGTGTTTGACCTTTCCGCGTTTAAAGAGATTCTTCTCTGGCAGAGATGTTCGGGAGTGTCTCAGGCTTTCAGGTTCTTTTTAGAGGACGGACTGGGCCATGTGAGTTACTGGCTTCTTACTAGCGATGCTTCCGCGAATACGTGGAAGCAGGATATACTTAATCTCGCGGCGCCCGATGGGAACAATGGAACGCCGGCGGATATGTCCAATATTACGGATTTCGGTTTCTACGAACTTCCGGCAAGCCAGACCTTTATTTTCGATACCATAAAGGCTCGATGCGGGATGAATGTGGCGATTGATTCATGCGACATAGGAAGTTTCTACAAGCAGGCGTATATAGGAGGCCAGCCGATATCGATGACGGCAAAGTCCTCTCCTGTCCTTGTGGCGCCCTCGGCAAACCCAAGGATCGATATTCTCGTTGTCGATTCCGCGGGGACCTTGGTGTGGATCGTAGGAACGGAGGCGGCGAATCCGGTTCCTAATTGGGCAGGTATTCCGTCAGCGCGTATTCCGATCTGCCTTGTCTATTGCAAGACCACGATGGCGAAGGTGGTTGACTATGAAGAAAAAGACGCAAATCCTAACGAGGGATTTATATATAGCGATATAAGACCTCTTTACTGGGCCGCGGTCAGTAACCTATCGGCTCTATCAGATGTATCGATATCGGGCTTGGCCAATAACCATGTGCTTCGGTATAGCTCGACATCCGGCAAGTGGGAGAATAAGACCCCGCGGGCTGTCTATGCGTGAAAGGTAGTATATGGGAAATTACGAATCAGGGCCTGCTAAAGATTCAGGCGGTAATCCGGTCCCGGTAACATGGACGGACGATCCGCTTCAGCAGGATGCGACAGAGCCGAAGAAACAGCACCTTGTTGAGATGAGGGCGGCCCTTGCGGCCTTGGACGGCCACTATCACGTCTTTAACGGGTATAACTCGCAAAGCGAATTACCCGATGTCGCGGTATCGTGGCTTGTGCCGAATGCCAATATAGTTATAGATGAGACGTTCGTTGCAGCTCAACACATAAACGAGATCATAGGTTTTATAAAGAACTTTGTCGGGCATTACCATTACGTTCCGGGATATGGCGTAAACTCTACAACTTATTCGCCGAGCTTCAGTTTCGAGGATGATCCTGTCAGTGTCGACGTTACCTGGATAAAGGCGAGCGCTCACGAGGAGTTGAGAACCCACCTAGAGAGTTTAGCGGGTCATACTCATTCTGTATGCTGTGAGTGCGAATGTACCTGCACTTGTACCTGTACCTGCACGTGCGCGTGTACCTGCACATGCGAGTGCCGATGTGACGGGGAGATGTAGATATGAACTCATGCTACTTAATGATGACGAACCGCTGCAATATGAACTGCTCTTACTGCTACGAGAGGAAGTTCTTCAGGGGTAATCTTAAAGATATATCCGAAGAGACGGCGAAACGTGCGATCGATTTTCTTGTAGAGAATCACAAAAAGGGTAATAAGGCGCGTCCTAATGAAGACATCAATATCTGCTATTTCGGGGGAGAGCCTACTCTAAACTGGGAGGTATTAAAGAAGAATATCGTTTATGCAAGATCGATCGAGAAAGAAAAGGGCCTTAAGTTCGGCCTGTATCTATTAACTAACGCAAAAGAGTTGCCTAAGGATGAAAAGGAGTTCTTCAGGGTCCTTAAAGATTACGGCGTAAAGATGCAAGTGTCCTTGGATGGCTGCAAAGAGGCTCATGATTCGACGAGGGGCCATTTCGACGTGATCGTAAAGAATACCCGAAAGATAATCGAAAATCTAAACCGCCACATAATCGTGAGAATGACCGTAACGCCGGCTAATATCAGACACGCTTATTCAAGCTTCAGGGCCATGGCAGATCTATCATGCACCGTTAATATGGTCCCGATTGTGGAGGAAGAATGGACTATCGATGCGATCGCCGTCGCCAAGGAAGAATTCAAAAAGATCATGAACTATTATCAGAAGCTGACGCGTATTAAGCCGGTAAAGTTTAACGTTGCAGAGAACTGCATTGACGGAGGCTTCAGACATTGTCAGACAGGTTCGTCCATGGTTTCGATCACCGTGGACGGCATCGTATATCCGTGCCACAGGTTTCAGTTTCACCCCGAACCTGAGAAAAGCTGGAAGATGGGGGACGTGTTCGGCGGGGTAAAGAGATATCCGAATTTTAACGGGATATTCGCAAAGTGCTATTCGTGCGAGACCAATATCTGTCATCCGTGCCCTTCGGCTTTTATCTTAAAGAATAAGGGCCACGCCCCAGATTATTACTGCAAATGGAATAAGGAGATTGAGGACGTGGTTCGCCCGCAGGCCTCGGAGGTGAGAAGCTACAACGAAAAAGAGGTCTACATGAAGAAGCTCGATCTCGTATTGGAAGGACTTGGAGCAATACAAAAGTGCATAAAAAAATCTTAATAGTAAATCCTCCGGTATTTACGCCGAAGCCGTGGAATAACGTAGAAAACGGATCCATGGGGTCGTATGTTCTAGCATCGTATTTAAGGGCCAGCGGCGAGGATGTCGCTTTGTTTGATTTTCTTACGGAAAGAAGGGGACTTGACGGATGGGAAGATGTAAGGGTGGAAAGGGTCGCAAAGGTCGGTAATTACGAAGAGGAGCATCTTCAGAAGTGTATCTATTATGTCGGCGCAAGTGAAGGGCACTATGTCGACTATCTCAAGGCATATAAGCCGGATGAGGTATGGATATCGTGTCTTTTCACTTTCTACTGGGAAGGAGCAAAACGTGTCTACTATGCTACGATGGAATTCAACCCGTTTATTAAAATAAAGCTAGGCGGTAATTATTCGACTTTGTGCTCCGATCATGCGAGAAAGAATTTTCCGTGCGCGAATATAGTTAGCTCAGATCCATGTGATATGAGGAGGTTTCAGAATATCGATATCGGATTTTACAGGGCAATACCGCGGATGTTTCCGATCCTTACATCAGCGGGGTGTCCTTTCTCGTGTTCGTGGTGCGCGGTGCCTAAACTTGAAGGCAATACAATGAAGTTCAAGGATTCCCACGATGTGGTCGCAGATATCGAGAAAAAGTATTATTTCGGCGTGAGATCGTTTCGGTTTATCGATTCGCACCTTTTGGCCGATTACGAGACGCATTTTAAACTGATTCTGGAAGAGCTTATTAAAAAGCCGTGGAGAGCAGAGCTTCATTCCTACGGAGGCCTTAATCCGTTATACATAACGCAGGAAATGTTCGAACTCATGGCCGAAGTCGGTTTTGTAAGGATTCAGCTTCCGATAGAGGTTATCGATGAAGAAGTATTGAAGAATAACAACAGGGCCGTTTCCGCAAGAGCATGGCAGTCGGCCGTAAAGAAGCTTAAAAGAATACCCGAGTTTCAGGTGGTAAGTTACGTTTTATGCGGTATCCCGGGTCAGACTATGAAGGACATTTATTGCACCATAAACTTTGTGGAGGATCACGGCGTTACGCCTGTGCCGTTATTCTTTACGCCCATACCGGGTACTCGATACAAGGATAAGAGGCCTCTAGAGGATCTGCATCCGTATCTGTTTCCTTACGCGTCAAACGAGATGCCGGCAAGAGAACTTGAACGCATCCAGTCTAACTACTACACGGGCGGTATTCATGTTTCAGAGGCGATGACAGGGCCTAAGACTATTTATGAATCAGGGCCCGCTATAAAGGTGGCGAAATGATTCCCGTATGCCCTGAGTGCTCAAAGTTCGGAGAGCCGACAAAACTTTATATTGAAGGGACGAAGCTGGTTTGCAGGGGGTGCGGTTTTGTATATCCGGGCGAGTTTAAGGAAGAGGACGGGATGATTCTTTCAAAGGGCGTAATAGAGTTAAGTCCGAAGCCGGACTCGATAATGTATGTGAAGGTTGTCGATATTAAGGATCCGTCAAGGCAGAGTTGCGAGGTTATCGAAACCTTGCCGCTAGTTCCTGTTTTAAACGGCAGGGCCGTTAAATATTATACTGTACGGGCTCGCTATGAGCTTGAGGTTTACTATGAATGAGAAATCGTCCTTTTGGGATGTAGTAAAGGCTCTCGGATTAACGGAAGAAGATATTGTCATGGAATATAAGGCGTGGTTTATGTGGCACAACAGGACAAAACCGGATCTGGTATTAACATTACTCATGGACTGGCGGTTCAGGGCCCTTGCGAAGGTGCGGTTCTATCTCGAGGTTATCTTAAAGACGAAGGACAGGAGGGCCGAATTATTCGATATGAGGGAATTCGAAAAGGCTATTAACGAAGAAG
>JAQUSE010000149.1 GCA_028715235.1 Candidatus Omnitrophota bacterium
CTTCTGCATGGTCTTCTGGAGATTGATTATAAACGACAGCCCGAAGACCATCAGCAAAATCCCTATAGCAATAAGTTCAAGCTTCTTCTTTTCCATAAGCCCTGCTGTTATCCTCGGCCGATAGGCCCATTCTCCTTATGACACCGGTTTCGGCGATATGAGATAAGTATTGATACTAAGAGCGACATTCAATACGGGAGAGTCCTTGTCTCCCGCCTTAGCTATATTTACGTTTTCTATCGTCACAAATATTGGGAACTCCTCTTTCAAGGCCCTCAAGAACTCCCCGAGCTTCTTATAACTAGTCTTTAATGCCATGGATATGGATATCTCCTCCACGACACAGTCTTTGATAAGAAGATCCTGACCCTCGGCCCCTTTGACAACTACTTTCTTTGACGGGTTCATCGATGTTATCTCTATATCCATACCCTGCGCCAGCGAAGATAATTCCTTGAATACTATTTCCTCTTTTCCGGGGAATTTTTTGCCTAAGGCCTCTATCCTGCTCCTGAAAGCTATTATGCTTTGCTCAAGCGGCTTATCGGCGCCTATCGTCCTCCTGAATTCATCTATCTCGGTCTGTATGGCATTATATTTTTGCTTAAGGCCTTTCAGGCGCGCATCTGCCGGCATATATATGAATACGAGAAATACGGTAAGCGCCAGCAAAAATACCGCGGTAAATATTATTATCTTCTGTTGACGTTTTGTTATCATATTTATCATACTACTGTCACTCCAGTGAGCACGCCATGCTGAAAGTTGAGGAATCCTGGCTTCCGGCCTTGCCAAGCTGCAACGAGTCGAGCTGGGCCTCCTTGAAATATCTCGAGCTTTCCATATCCTCCATGAACTTTGCCAGGATAGTTTGAGCCGAACTGCCGGGGCCGTAAACAAAACCGCTCATATTAACGGTCTTCGCCTTTTTGTTCATAGTCAGATTTTGCAACACTACATTCTGCGGTATTATATTGCTCAACTCCTTCATTATGTTCTCGACCGGAAGCTCGCCTGCCTGCAGGCTCGACAGGAACGCCTCCCTTTCCACAGCCCTGTTTCTCAATTCCTTGACCTGCGCAACCACTTCCTGCTGGATCGGGGCGGTCTTTATCCTACGATCGTAATCGTCTATCCTGACCTTGGTAAAAAAGAACGAGACCCACAGCGCGACGACCAATATGGACGCCAGCGCCCTAAGCGAAACCTTCTCTATAAATTCAACCTTTTCGGTCCTGTATTCATGAGGCAGCAGGTTCAGGCATTTGCGATATGACACAGCAACGCCTACAAGCGCCGCTATGGACATGGCGTCATCGGCGTTCAGGGCAACCTTTGAAGTATTTATCGAAGGCGGCATGGCGATCTTCGCGACCGGGACATTCAACTCTTCCTGCAGGTACCGGTCTAGATTTTTAAGCCCGGCTCCCCCGCCCGCAAGATAGGCCTCGGAGATGTTTTCCACGCCGAATTCATGGACATAATATTCTTCGGAACGCTTTATCTCCTTGGATATCCTCTCCAGCACCGGCCTCATCAGGGAAAGGATCTGCCGGGAACTTATCCCATTCTCTAATGTGACCGCATCATACGCTATGCCAAGACGCTTTTTAGCGTCATCAGCCTGTTCTTTAGTTAGAACAATCTCCTCGCCTTTGTCGGACAGGAATTTTGATTGCAGGGCATCCGAGATAACACCGGATCCCAGAGGAATGGGACGCACGAATTCAAGCGTTCCGTTCCTGAACATAGACACCTCCGTCTTCATATTACCGGCGTCGACGATAAGCGTCGTCTTAGGATGCTCCTGCTTTGGCCCCATTTTCAGTATCGCCTCCAGGCCGAAAGGCTCTACGCTCACCGCCTCGACAGAGAGATTGGCATCCTTGACAGCTTTGATCTTCTTTTCGATCACCTCGCTTGAAACGGCGACGAACATGATATCGAACGCTTTTGAGCCGTCTTCCTTCTGGACCTCGCCTATCACCTGGAACCCTATAGCCGCGCTGGATATATCGAAATGAACCAGGTCCTTGGCCTTCCATCTTAATGCCTCGATAACCTCTCCATACGGCATATGAGGCATCTCTATCCGCCGAATGGCTATAGCTTCATCGCTGAAAGTCAGCACCGCGCTTTGGGATGAAAAGCTATTCGCCTTTACCGTCTTCTTGATCGTATCCGTAATATAATCATTGTCGCTGCCCGTAGGTATCTCAATAATGGAATAGAAAGCGATCTCGACTTCCTGCGCAAGCCGGACGCCCACTATCTTCAGGGTACAGGCGCCTATATCGACACCGATCACATTGGCGGCTTTCTTCCCAAAGTTGAATATCCTGGCGATATTCGCCGGCAATTTGATCTGCGGCATCTTGACCTGAGGCATTTTGAATTTCGTCATATTCATATCATTCTAAAAAATTTTTATCGGTACTGTTTAATATCCACCCCTGAAAGGGCGCGGAAAGAGGCCTCCCAATCCTTAAAAAGCCCCGCTCCGGTAGTCACTGTTATGCCGATGTCAACACGGCGTATTTCATGTAAATTTGTCGGGGGGGTTCCTGACGCTGTCCAGGCCGTCCCGTCAGATTTGAAATAACTGAAAATGGCTCCGGAAGATAGTCCGGTAATGTTTATATCAGGGGTGATATAGTAAGGCACCGTCTCCCACGAGCCGTAACTTCCGGACCCGGCTGAACCGAGGTCCGTGTATCTGCGCTGCGGCTTCGCGCCGTTCAACGCCAGCTCGACGTCTCTTATGTCCCCGGAATAAGGATAACCGACCCGATATGAGACGCTCGTGGAGTTCGCGGCCAGTATCATATTTGCGTATCTTAATCCCATTACACCCCTGTCGCCTTCGATGAAAGAATAGAGCGCCTCCTGCGCCACTAACCTTGCCCTCGTTTCCTTCGGCAGGTATACTACCATCTGCAAAAGCGACAGCACAATCCCTGCCGTCGTCCCTGCCATGACAGCCAGTATGGTAACGGTCACGATTAACTCAACAAGCGTGAAACCTTTCGCTCTTCTATTACCATGCATGATAGCGCTCATGGATAACTGAAGTCATATATGGTATAAGGCGATTCCGAGCCGTCCACAAACACATAGGAGATAGCTACCGTATACCGGTACATCGTCCTTCCGAAAGAAAAAATAGCGCCTCGGCCGTCCTGATACGGATATATGGGATCCGACTGGACGTAGAAATACGGCTTGAATTCCACGTATTGCGGCGAACCCGTCAGCTCGAGATTCATATTACGAGCCGTCCTATCGATAAGATTGACAGATATATAATTCAACGATTGATACGGCGGAGCCGGGCAATATATCTTAACACCCTTAATGACAAGATTAGGCTTCCTGGTGTTCTTCAAAATAACGTAATAAATCCCGACACTTCCCTTAGTGCCGCCCGATACGCTCAAGTAATCACTTTGCAGGCCGCCCGCGCCTTCACCGGAACTGCCTGCTCCGTAAAGATGGGCCTGGTTTGTGCCATATGTAAGGACCCTGTATACGGCGCCCGTCGAGAACGAGCCTTCGCCGGGGCAGACGCTCAACTCCACAGGGTATATATACGACTTATACAGGCTAGGCATTAGGGTTTCCTTCAGACTTACGAAGTTATGAAATAGCTGCGGATATCCTAAAAGATTTAGGTGCAACCGATATTTATCTTTTAACAAATAATCCCGACAAAAAAGATCAACTTAACAAGTTTGGCATCAATATTGTCAAAAGAATAGCTTTAGAGATTAAACCTAATAAAATAGATCTTAATTACCTTAAAGTGAAGAAACGAAAAATGCGCCACGAATTAAAACTTGTATGAACACTGCTTCTGATGAATTTTTCCTAAAACAAACTATCGAACTTGCCAAAAAAGGCTTAGGTTGGACTAATCCTAATCCAATGGTTGGGGCAATCATAGTTAAAGATGGACGGGTTATCGGGAAAGGTTTTCACCGCAAAGTTGGCCAGAGTCATGCAGAAGTAGAAACGCTAAATTCTACCAAGGAGAATCTGAAAGGCGCAACAATGTATGTTAGCTTGGAACCATGTGTTGCTTTTGGCAGAACTCCTCCTTGTACGGACGCTATTATTAAAAGTGGGATCAAAAAAGTTATCTGCTGCAGTTTGGATCCCAACCCTAAAAATCACAATCAAGGCATAGCCAGACTGCGAAAAGCCGGCATAATAACATCGATTGGACTCTTAGAACATGAAGCAAGAATATTAAATGAGGCGTTTTTTACCTTTCATGAAAAAAAACGACCCTTTGTTGCCATAAAATTTGCAGCCAGCTTAGATGGAAAAATGGCAACTGCTACAGGCGATTCGAAATGGATTACCAATGAAAAGACAAGACTCTATGTCCGAGGACTACGAGCCGAGTATCAAGGATTGCTTGTAGGTATCAATACTATCCTTGTTGATAACCCTAACCTCGGCGCCAGATTGAAAGGCAGAAAAGACCCGGTACGCATTATTATTGACCCTAAACTGCAAATTCCTCTAGATGCAGACGTCCTCCGCGATACAAATGTCGCAATTGCAACAACAACATCAGCTGACGGAAAGAAAAAAAAGCAATTGGAAAGTTACGGTTTCACAGTCTTAGTTTTTGACGGCGAATTTATTACAATCCCAAAACTTTTATCGGCACTGCGGGAGAAAGAAATTATCAGTATTTTTGTTGAAGGTGGTGGGGAGACTTTGGGAAACTTCATTGATTCCAAAATAATTGATAAAGTATACGCATTTCAGGCGCCGGTTATCATCGGCGGCAGAGAGGCTATTAGTATTGGAGGAAAAGGAGTAGAAACTGTAAAAAAAGCCATTCATT
>JAQUSE010000150.1 GCA_028715235.1 Candidatus Omnitrophota bacterium
TCATGAATATTATGTCCTCGAGTATACCGTCATCAAGGCCTTTTTCGTCAACAGCCGCTCCGCCGTATTTTATGACGATGACCTTGCCGGCGAACTTTTTTATATACGGCAGCGCCTCAATAAGGACTTCGCTCTTTTTAATAGCTTCTTTCATTACGTGCTGTACTCCGCGTTTATCTTTACGTATTTTTCCGAAAAATCGCAGGTCCAGGCCGTTGCTTTGTACTTGCCTGATTTGAGATCGACCTTTATATATATCTCGTCTTTTCTGAAAATTTTTCTGACCTCTTCCTTGTCGTAACTTCCTATGCGGCCGCCGTTCGACACCGCCTTCTTATCGCCGAAATATACATCCACTTTATCAGGATCGAATGCCACTCCGCTCGCCCCGCAGGACGCGACGACCCTGCCCCAATTAGGGTCTTCGCCGTATATGCAGCACTTCAGCAGGTTAGAAGTAGACACTTTCCGGGCGACCTTTACCGCATCTGCCTTATTTTTTGCCCCCGCAACCTCTATCTCCACAAGCTTGGTGGCGCCTTCGCCGTCCCTTGCAAGCATCCTGGCCATCTCTTTCGCAAGGAACTTCAGGGCGTCTGTAAATAACCGATAGTCTTTGTTCTTCGACGCTATTTTCCCGTTGCCGGCGTATCCGTTCGCCAATACGAAGCATGTGTCATTAGTGCTCATGTCGCCGTCGACAGATATCATATTGAACGAATCCTCGATCGCCTCCTGAAGCGCCGCTTCAAGCATCTTCTTGCTTATAGCGGCATCCGTCGTAATGAACGAAAGATGCGTTGCGTGCTTTGATACCGTCATCTCGGGATGGATCATACCGACGCCTTTACATGCCCCGCCTATCGTTACGACAGTTTTTCCCAGGCGCATCTTAACGGCCATCTCTTTCTTTACGGTATCCGTGGTGAGGATCGCTTTCGCGAAGCGCGTCCCTCCGTCCGCAGCCAGGCCCAGGACAAGCTCAGGTATCTTCTTTTCTATCTTCTTCACAGGCAGATCATGTCCTATTATTCCGGTCGACGCCGTAAGGACCGTCCGCTTGCCTACCCCGAGAGCGGCCGCAAGGCGTTCCACCACTATCGCGGCGTCCCTGTCACCGGACTTGCCGTTCGCGCAATTGGCGTTACCGCTATTAGCGATGATCGCCCGGTGCGTCGCATTGGCCATATGGGCTCTGCTGATCTTTACCGGAGAAGCCTGGAAGGAGTTCGTCGTAAAAGCGGCCGCTGCCGCGCAAGGCCCTTCGGAATATAAAAGCACGAGATCCGGCCGGCCCGACTTCTTTATGCCCGCCGCCAACCCGTTCGCCAAAAAACCTTTTGCCGTCGCAACTCCGCCTTTTATTACTATCATCTTTTCTAGTTCTCCCTCAAAAGGATTTATTACTAGTTTATTTATGTATAAATTTTTCGGCTCCTAAGATGGCGGAACTTTTGTGGATCGCCTGGAGCGACTGTCAAAATTTTCGATTCCTATTGGCGGTCCAGCAAGGTCTCGCAAACCTGTCAAGAGATTCAAGTCGGTCCGGGTTACGAGGCCATCGAAATTTTACCACAGCGAAGCGGCATGCCTAATGCCGATTCGCGACGAAGCTGAGGCAACTGCCCGCAAGTTCCACGCCGGACTGAGAGGCGAAAAATTTATACCAGCCCCTCAGTTTCGTCAAATCCATTCATTATATTCATGTTCTGCACGGCCTGGCCGGCCGCGCCTTTTTTCAGGTTGTCTATACAAGATACGATGATGGCGGTATCGCCCGATATCTTCACCCCTATATCGCAATAGTTCGAATCCACCACATCCCTGATCTGAGGGAATTTGCCTTCGTCGTATACCCTGACGAACTTCTTCCCCGCATAGAACTTCTTATAAAGTTCCACCGTCGCCTTCGTATCCATCTTCTTCTTTAAGCGAAGATAGATCGTCGATAATATGCCCCTACTCATCGGTATAAGGTGCGGCGTAAATATTATATCCACATCCTTGCCGGTTACTTCGGATAATATCCTGTTTATCTCGGGCTTATGCTGATGCTCGTTAGCCTTATAGCATTTAAGGTTCTCGTTCACCTCGCCGAACGACAACGCGATGTCGGGCTTCCTGCCTGCGCCGGTAACCCCGGACTTTGAATCTGCGATCATGAAACTTGTTTCGACGGCAGACTCTTTCAATAGAGGAGTGGCCGCGAGTATTATGCCCGTCGGATAACAACCCGGGTTAGCTATCAGATTAGCCTTTTTAATAGTTTCGCTGTATATCTCAGGCAGCCCGTAAACGGCTTTCGGGAGGTTCTCTTTATCCTTGTGCTCTGTGCCGTACCATACTTTATATACGTCCGGTTTCAGCCTGTAATCTGCGCTCAGGTCGATGACCTTCTTTCCGGCTTTCAGGAACTTCGGCGCGGCTTCCATCGAAACGCGGTGCGGAAGCGCAAGAAATATGAGGTCAACTTCCTTTATAGCCTCTTCCGTATCAGGCTTTTTACATATCAAATCGATCCGGCCCCTCAGGCTCGGGAATATAACAGATATCGGCTCCTCTTTTTCGATAACTGCCGACAGGTACGAGACCTTCGCTTTTTTATGCCCGGACAGGATCTTTACTATCAATTCCCCGGTATATCCGGTAGCCCCAACAACCCCTACTTTAAGCATATCGATCATCTCTCCAATCTTTAGCCTTATTCTAAAAAGTATTTTGGGACAGGTCCTTTTTACTGTTTCCACGTCGGAACCTGTCCCGGTCAACGGCAAAACCTCGACGATAGATAATATCAATACTAAAACAAAAAACCTATCGTGTCAACTAAAATCGTCGTCGGGAGCTGACAGGATAGGTTTCTCTGGTATCGTCGGAGAAACTAATATATTTTTATCCGCCTTCGCTGATACGGTTAAACGGTAAGGAGCTTCGGCGGATACACCCTACGAAGCTCCATTACAGTTTAACTGCTATAGCGAAGTAGGGTTACCTCTTCGTATACTGGAATCTCCTCCTGGCCCTCTTCCTGCCGTATTTTTTGCGCTCCCTCATCCTCGAGTCCCTCGTCAGGAATCCCGCCTTTTTTATCGGCGGTTTTACGGCCTGATCCATCATTACCAGCGCTCTGGCTATTCCCTGTTTAACTGCGCCGGCCTGGCCGCTTAGCCCGCCTCCGTTGACATTCGCGAAGACATCTATCTTAGTCTCAAGCTTCACGAGCTCGAGAGGCTGCATTATGATAAGCCTGTGGGTCTCTCTCGGGAAATAGTCGTTGAAAGGCCTCTTATTTACGGTTATCTTGCCTTCCCCGGCCATCACCCTGACGCGGGCTATGGAATTTTTACGCCTGCCTGTAGCACAGAATTGAACCTTTTCAGCCATTATGAATTACCCTTTCAAATTTGCGTGCAAATTTGATACTAAAGCAGCGTTAAAAAATGCGAACGAATAGTGAGCATTTTAGCTGCTGAAGTATCTAATTTGCGTCAATCTATCTTCAGCGGTTTCGGCATCTGCGCTTTGTGAGGATGCGCCTCATCCGCATAGACCCTGAGTTTTTTCAACAGTTTCTCGCCGAGCTTGTTCTTCGGCAGCATGCCGGCTACCGCGTGCCTTATCACGTAATCCGGCTTCCTATTCAGGAGCGAGCCTAGCGTCTCTGAGTTCAGGCCGCCCGGATATGCGGAATACCTCTTATACGTCTTCTGCATCAGCTTCTTGCCCGTAGTCTTTACGAGCCTGGCATTTATGACTATGACCTCATCCCCAGTATCCTGATGCGGGGAATATATGACCTTATCCTTGCCTATCAGGATGCTGGCAACCTTGGCGGCAAGCCTGCCCAGGATCTTGTCCTTGGCGTCGACTATGTACCAGCTTCTCTGTATATCCTTCTCTTTAGCTATATATGTCTTCACTATTACCTTCCCTTACCCGTCGATCCTTTTCAAGGAAAAGCGGGGTAAATTGTAAAAAAACGCCTCCTGTTACAGAGGCGATAAATAGTAACACAAGCGCCGTATCTTGTCAATTAAAAAATCCGAGGCTCCGGACCGTTACAGGATGCCCCTTGCCTTCATCGTTTCTCTGAGTTTATCCGCGCCTTCGTACCTCACAGACTCGATACCCAGCATCTGCGCCTCTTTTATGAGGTCCTCGCGGTCGTCAATATACAGTATGCCCTCTTTTTTGCCACCGGCGCGCTTGATCACGTTGTCGTATATAGCGCGCTCCGGCTTAACAGAGCCCAATTCGTAAGAGAGGATGATCTCGTCGAATATCCCGATTATATCGAACTTGTTCCGTATATATTCGAAATGTAGTTTGTTCACATTAGAGAGCAGGAAGAGCCTGTAAGAGCCCTTCAATTCCCGCGCCAGAGCGCAAGAACCTTCATCCTCCCAGAATATGTCGTTCCAGATCTTCGCGAAATCCTTATAAGACATCTTAAAACCTATCAGGCTTGCGGCCCTCTTATGGAATTCCTCCGGAGGTATCAGCCCTTTTTCAAAATCCTTCGTTATCTCCGAATCGAAGAAGATATCATAGATCTTCCCGGTATCAAGCCCGGATAAGGCAGCTATCTTCTCTGCGGATATATTATGGTCGAATTTGATCAGGGTATTCCCAAGATCGAACACTATTACGTTATATTTTTTCAGCGCTAACCCCTATTTTTAATACATCACCTTAACCAGGCACAGTCCTTTTGCGGGCATGGTCGGCCCGCACAACCTTCTCTCTTTTCTTCGCAGTATTTCCCTGACACGAGGCACGTTTATCTTTCCCCTGCCGGCTTCCACAAGCGTTCCGGCTATGCATCTGGCCATATTATAA
>JAQUSE010000151.1 GCA_028715235.1 Candidatus Omnitrophota bacterium
CGTTAACTATCAGCACAATATCGGCGTCCTTACGCTTCCCGGACTTATAATACCTCATCCCTCCGACAAGAGCCGTTTCGATCGTATAACCTTTTTCCGCGCCGGTTTTAGCCGCAGCGGCTTTCAGAAGATCTTCCAGATCTTGCGGCGATATCTCAGCATTCTCCTTCGCCATCGCTCGACCATCGCTCGGGATGGCGTCCTGAGCTTCGTCGAAGGACGCCATGTTCGGATCGGTCTTCACGCGCCGCGGCGCGGCGGACGACGCCGGCGGGCCTTGCGGTGCGGGTGAAGGCAAGATGGCGTCTTCGGAAACAAACCCTTTCTGTTTTAACGCAGCCCAAACGGCTTCAAGGTATTCATCTTTCGTTTGCCAACTGCCGACCTTTCCATACGTTTCGAAGAATGATGTCATTCGGTGAAAAGCAAGATCCCCTCCGGTAACGGTCGGCCATTCAACTGGAACCAGATAAAGGCTTTTCTCATCGATATCTCCGTCTTTATTTAAAAACGCTGGAAGGGCGGCATACGTTTGACGAAGCTCCGGCATCTTCGAATTTTCTTCAAGGCCTCTCCAATAAGAACGCATCTCTGCTATCCCGGAGGCCTTCAGATAAAGGATCTGAGCTCTGTAAGCCCTGGCCTCGGCCGCGATCTTTGAATATATTAAATTGTTTAACGCATCACGATAATTGACGCCGTAAGGTTCCGGGGAATACCTATATTCGGACATTTCCTCAGATGTCTCTGCGATCAAGTTAAGATTGTCATATGCCATTCTATGCCGGCTATAAGCATCATCGAGACGTTCGCGCTCGAACGGCAACAGGTGGATCAACTCGTGAAGCAGCCACCCTTTATATTCCGGGTCGCTGAATTCGCCGGCGGCCTCGAGATTAATCCAAAGCCTTCCATCTTCGACTTTAACAATAAACATATCGAAGAACCCGATATTCAATATTTCTATTCTTCCACCTTCCACCAAAGATCTGGCAATATCCGCTAGTTGATAAATCTCTAAATCGGTAAGCCCTGCTCTCTTAAGCGTGTCGTACTCGCTGACCACTTGATTCATCAACAATACGCAGCGTAAGTATCCACCCGCCCTCTTATCCCCCACCGCCATGTCCGGCCCGCCCGACCGCTCGAGAGTTCCATCGATGCGGGCGGGGGATTCGGACTTGCGGCTGGGCTGCGGCTGGGCGCCTGGCGCCTGCGGGCCTTGCGGCGCGGCGACAATAAGACCTCCTGATTCAGCCACTTCCCCGATAACTTCAGACAGATTCATAATTTCAAATCTGTAATACTTATCTCTATTTTCGTCTATATTGTAAAAGCGACATTGCCCATAACCATTAAACGTTCCCACCTGTATCCTATCCCCTGTTTCCTTATCAATAAGGCCGACTTTTAACCCCTCAAGCCATTCCAAACCTATTGGAAATGGCTCTCCGACAAAGCTAACGTCATGTGGAATATTGGCTAAAATTTGACAATAAACCTTCCCACCCTCTTCATAATGATCAACAGCCGCAGATAACCGGACTAGATGACCGGCTTGTCCATGACCACCGCCGTTGTAGCACGCCCTAACCTCGAGACGGAATATGAGATCTGCGACTTGCCCAAGAAATGTGTTTTTGGTAGTGCCTGCGACAGCGCCTCTCATAAATTGAGTCCCCGCTCTCCTTGCGAGACTATCACAGATATACTTTATTTTCGCCGACCTTTTCTCCTGTGGAACGCTTTGCCGTACGTATATTACCAGCCTATCTATCGCATTTTTATCGCCGACATTCGCCTCTTTTATCCATTGGACTACAGCATCGTCTGATGTAGCCGCTCCCCGCGGCTCTGCCGCATGGGATGGGTCTTGCGGCTGTGACGGACGCGGATCGCCTTTAGACGTATTAATATCACTGCCGGATCCTGAGGCATACGATAAAATAGCGGGCCATGACAGATTAACGGTGTTCAACACCACATATCCCTCTGAAGATCCCGATGGAGAAACTTCTTGTCTCATACGCTCAAGCTTGCAGATACTATAACCGTCATAATATACTGATGTGGCAGAGATACCACCCCATGCCTCGTAATAACAATTTTCGGGAACTTCGATGTGCCATATCTGGCGTAGGCCATTTTTTACTTTCTGGACATTACCTCCTATAATCATAGCCCTGTACTCGGTCGCATCTTCTTGCGGAGAGACTCGTTTAAGCATATCCATGGCTCTTGTTATCGGATGATCAAGAGTATCCGCCGATCGGCTTGTAATTCCGTCGATTGCGTCAGGTGAACTTATATGAGCCGCCGCATATGCCGTTGGCTTTCCGTTATTAAACGCCTGAATGATAACGATCGTGCATCCCGTTAAGAGATGTTCGCCTGTTGACATTCTATATCTGTTATTCGTCGCAACAATGGAGAAATCCCCAACGTTGAGCGTGTTTTCATGTCGGTCGAATTTAACCGCACCGTCTGCTAATATTTTATTTCCATCTTCTAAAACAATTACGTCATTCGGGATATCCTCCCCTTCGCCCCTGCTCTTGATCTCTAAAAATGTGTGATACTTCCGAGGCGAATCCAGGAACGGTCCTTTTGGCGCCGCCATCCCTCGGCTATCGCTCGGGATGGCGTCCTGAGCTTCGTCGAAGGACGCCATGTCCGGCGCTTCGCCCTTCTCATCCCCCATCGCCATGTTAACGTCGTCCGGTTTGGGAGTGGGTTGCGGACCAACGACTGGTGGTGCCAAGGATGGGGTAATAACAAATTGGGACACCCCGGGAGAAGATGAGATGCCATTTTCCGGGATATCTGTTTTACCAGTTAGGAAATTCAAATAGACTTCATGTGAGCCGTTTGGATTTAACACACGCAAGGTCCGGCCGTCGCAGACGACTATAACCTGTATTGAGCCGGGAATATCTATTTCGAAACTGCTGCCACTTTCATCGGAAAAACTTCTAATATGTCCATCGTCGGAACGCGTTGCTATCGACTCCGGCAATAAGAATTTCATGGGGTCTGACTCGATGATATCATATTGGATTGCGTAAAGCGGCAGCGTAAGAACAACTTCTGCGCGGGGTAAGTCGACCGGCCTTTTAGCGATCTCATAAAAAAGACCTTCTACCTTACGGCGTATACAGGAGAAAACCAGACCTCCGCAGAGTAATATATGTGCCCGGGACGGGTCGGCGGAAAACACCATTTCTCCCGATATATATATTCCGCTTGTGCTGGTAAAAACTTTCACGCCGCTTGCCTCTAGAAGAACCCGCAAGGCACCCATATTCTTACGTATATGATCGAGACGAACATCATCGATAAAAATTCCTATTGTTATTGGAAATGCCGCCGCCGGTAATGTTATGGCCGAAACCGCTTCCCGGGCCGACACTTTCGCACCATCCTCATCCCCCATCGCCATCCCTCGGCTATCGCTCGGGATGGCGTCCTGAGCTTCGTCGAAGGACGCCATGTTCGGATCGGTCTTCACGCGCCGCGGTTGGGCGGTCGGAGTGACGCTCTCATTATCGATGTATTTTCGCTCTATGCCGTATTCCGCGGCGAACCTGTCGAGAAGACGCCCTGCGTCATCCTTACTCATTCCGCATCCGCGGAAAGTGTCTATTATTGCCGATTCATAACGTATCCAGTCATCATATTCTTCCCCATATTTCTTATACCAAGTCCATATAGCCATATTTTCGCATATCAAACTACGCGTATCTTCCGTCATATCGACAGCTGATCCGCCTAAGACTTCACTTAGAACACTGTCGGCAAGAACAATTTCTCCTTCCATCCAATCATCTGTAGGAGGCTGGAATTTTGTCCCCTCCCCCGCCATGCTCTGCGGCTCATCTTTCGGCGTGGTCGGCGTCGCAGCCGGGGTGACGCTTTGGTCCGTACCCGCAGACATTGTTTCTCTTATTTCTTTTATAAACTGCCCGACATGTCCTAAAAGCTCGGCTCTCATATCTGCCATGTTTTCCTCATCGACGTATCCTTCCAGATTGCTCATTATTATACTATCGACATAAGCGCCTAATTTTATATTCATCTCCCCTAATTTCGATGTTGTAATACCGCCCTGTAGACTTTTTCTAGCAGCGGCAATCTTTCTTTTCACGGCCGCTCTGCAGGCATCCAGCATCTGCCCGGTTTCGCCGGTCGAATCCGCGGCAGTCTCGTCCTCGCGCCGGTCTTTAGCTGCAAGCCATTCGCATATATCGCGTTCTTTTATCGCCGCCCGCAAGTCTTCGCTTGATGAGGGACTGATAGGACCGTGCTCGGGCATTTTATCTTGCGCTAATTTTACTGCCTCTCGCGCAAAATGCATTGCGAGAGGATAGTTCCCGTCTTTCCGCGCTTTTGCCGAGCGCGCGCACAAAGCGCGCACTTGCAATGCGCAATCAATCTCATTGCTATACGGGCCGGTATCGTCGCCGACTGCGGGTTCCGGTGATGAATTTTTTGGAGGTTGAATTAATTTAGAGGGTTTCAATACGGCTGAATCCACACCCAACCTTTCCGCTACTAATTTGAGCGTCTTTTTATGAATGGCGCGCTTATTTCCTAATATATCACTCATGCTAATCCTGCTTATCCCTATGATCTTCGCGGCTTTCCTGATAGAATACCCTCTATGCTTCAGGACCAAACGGATCTGTTCCCCCAATGTCGCGCACGCTTCTATTTTATCCATTACTTCATCCGGAATCGGTTCCCATTCAGTTTTCCGGGGCGTATTCGTTCCCAATTCTTCCACTTCCGTGCCCGAGACTTTCGCGGCTCCTTCT
>JAQUSE010000152.1 GCA_028715235.1 Candidatus Omnitrophota bacterium
TTTACGACGATCTCCAATATCGAAACAAGACAGAAGGTCGCTGACTATTTCGTAAGTGAGGGTATTGTAAACGGCGCTGAATACTTCGGTATAAATAATCCGGAAAAGGTGAAACTCTGGGGTATAGAAGACACGAACCTGTATATAGAGAACCTTAAGATATACAGGGAGTCGCTCGGCCGGAAAGAGAATATAGAAAAATACCTGAATTCAATATCGAATTCATTGGACAACCTAAAAACCCGGATCTATTCCAGGGAACTGCTGGAGTTGGACTCTAAATGCGCCGGATTGATAAGCGGCAGTGTCGAATTAAGGGATTGCATAAATTATCTCACGACAAAAGCGAAGGATATGTCGATTGACACGGAGGCGCTGGTGAATATCGGGATGCTGGGCCGCACGCTCCAGGGCGAAGGAGCGATAGATTTTAAGAGGGCCAATTTGGAGCGCGAAGAGCTTATAGACGCCCTTCAGAAGAAACTTTCGAAGAACCTTCTCAAGGAATTGGTAGCCAAGACGGTCGATTTCAAGATGGAGAAGCTGACCCAGAATGAGTTCTACCAATATCTATTGCTTAAGGCCAGGGCCGCCAATATCAATACAGGAAAATTCCCGGAGCTCCAGAAGTACGCGAGCTACGCGGCTTCCTACGACTCTATTGACCGCTTAAAGATAATGGATGAGGTGGAGTTGTTGGAGAATTCAGTAAAAGCGCGGCTGTTCCGGAATGCAAAACAAAGAGAATTAGACGAACTGTCCAGGAACCTCGTTATCATCCGCAATATATTCAATATCAGCCTGACGAAGAAGGATTACGGCTATTACAGGGCGAACTCGCAGGCTTTTAAGGCGGCGAGGTTTGTGAATTTTATCAACCGGGAAGCTCCTGCCTACAAGATGAGCATGCCAAACGGCGAAGAGATCTCCGGCCTCGACGGCTATCTGGAGAAGATGGCGGAGTTCTACAACTATTCGCTGAAGCGCGATGACGCGTTTTTACGTAATCTCGTCGTTGCGAGAAGCTCCGCAGCTCCGTCCGGGGCGACGAAGCAATCTCAAAACGCAGCCATTCTTATAACCGGCGGTTTCCACACCGAGAACCTCTGCGATCTATTCAAGAAGAACAACATCGCCTACATCTCTATTATGCCGAACTTTAAAAATAGCGAAGGATATCAGTGCCCGTATTTTCCACTATTAGCTGGAAACGGGAATAATCCTGTTGAGCGTAAGATTAGCGCGCTTTTAAGTTCAGTTATGGCAGTTGCGAGCCCATTTACTGCGTTAAATGACGCAGTAAGGGAGAGCGCCGGAGGATCATATGGAATAAACGAGCTCCGGCTTGAACTGGAATGGGCGGCGGCGCGAGCAAACGGTAAACAGGGAATAGTTGTGAAATACGGCGGTAAAGTACTGGGGGCTATCGGCGAAAAGGACGGGCCGCTTATAACCATTAATGACTGGAACAAGATGGGCGAATATGGCAGAAAGGCGTTTAAAGTTACGTATATTACAGAAATCGATCCTTCGTTACGCCTGTCTGCTCCTGACCGGCCATTATTCGTCAATAGTGCGATGAGGGGCAATCAGGTTAGCCCGCCTCCAAGCGGCTCGTCCGTATTGGTTTCAAGATCGCGGGAAACATCATGGAAGGCGTTATGGTATAGAACATTGCTATCCGTAATCCTTACTTTTATACCCGGGGACAAGAGCACGCTAATAAATACCGCTCAGTATCTCTTGACTCCACAGGTAACGAGCCAGGAAACACCTAAAAAGACAGAGAAACCCATTCAGTCTAACGCTAAGAAAACAGCGGAGGAGATTGAAAATTCCACAAGAAAAATAATCGATATTAAACTGGATAGAGAAGTGGAGTACAAA
This sequence comes from Candidatus Omnitrophota bacterium, assembly GCA_028715235.1. Taxonomy (GTDB): domain Bacteria; phylum Omnitrophota; class Gorgyraeia; order 2-01-FULL-45-10; family 2-01-FULL-45-10; genus JAQUSE01. The sequence goes on from JAQUSE010000152.1 coordinate 1,888, forward strand.
TTTTACAAACTAAAAGATGCGCCGATATATTATATAGAATTCGCTTCAATGGCGATACAAGATCAGGCATTGAATCAGTTAAGGTTATTCGTAGAATCCGCAAAGGTCGCTGGTAAGGTGCTAACCTATGATGAGGCCTACGCTAAAATCAAAAAGCGAGAAGAATATAGCGGCATGGGTCATGATTATACACTTAAAGATATTTGCAGATTTTATACGGAAGCGGAAAATAAGAGCGTAGGATTGAATATCTATGCGGAACGAATTAAAAATGATTTGATAGCGATGGGGCTTATCAAATACGAAAGAGATGCGTACAGACCAGTTTCTAAGGAAAATGTTGCGGTTATTTCAGCGGCGCAGGATATCGAGTCCGAATTTGGGAAACATACCAGGGGTTATACAATTCAGCACGAGTTTAGGCATGCGATATATATGACTGATCCTATTGTGCGTGAATCCATAAAGAAAATGTGGGATAGGATAGCTCCGGATCAGCAAACAAAGATCAAAAATGTAGTGTGTGTTCTGGGTGGATTTGATGGAAGTAATTTAGATGTAGTCCTGACAGAACTCTATGCAAACCTCCTTGATTACGATAGTCCTCTCGCCGGTCTTTGCGGCGCGCCTGATGGTGAATACCCGCTTATTAGCATCATGCAATATATTGTTGACGAGCTTGGAAAAATAGAAAGGGAGAGAAGTGCGCGGTTATATATGGATACTATCGTTGAAAATAAGGAATTAGTTGAAAGTATGAAAAGAAGCTTCGAGAAAAGGATGTCAGAGATTCAGCGCGAAAGAAGACCGCAAAAAGTAATGCCTCCTGCATCTGCGCTACCAAGCGCAAAACCGCTTCGTGCGGGGAAGGCGATACCTTTGTCTTCGGAGTTTGTCCTGCTCGGGATCGCCGGCGGCATCGCGTTGACATTCTTCCTCTTCAACTACTTTGGATTGCCCCCGCTCCTTGATCATATCCTGTCCAATCTCTTCGTCGCGGATAATGCTGTCGGACCCGTTGGAACGATATTAGCGGCCCTGCCATTTATAGCCAAACCAATAAAATCGGCCACAGTGCCATCTGCCGACGAAAGACCCCCCGCCTCTCTCTTCGGCGAGAAATTCAATCCGGCGAGCCTGAAGAAAGGAAACGGCGAATACAGCTTAAGGGTTACGCGCCTTGGCCTGTATCCGCGAGTACGTATTTATAGAAGTATGAATGTGGTTGAAGATATCGTCATCCTTTCAGGTAAACTGGCGGGAGACTCATATAATCTTTTTGTCCTGGAGAACGAATATCCGGGCTGTATCGACCGTCTTGCCGCTGACCCGGAGATGTCGCAGGACGCTATAAACGAATATCGCGAATACAGAAGCGCATACGACAATTTATACGCAGGGCGCGAAGTCAATCCTGTCGACATATTGAGAGGCATAAACCCCGACCGTCAGAATACCTCCGAATGGAGAGCCGCAGTCTATTTCATCCTGACAAACCTTAATCCGTTGATATCCAGAGTATTGGGAGTGTCGGATTTGAGGCGAGCTACTTTCGAATACGAAAATACGCGCAGCCAGCCGGTGCTCGTAATCCCCGACATGGGAAGGAGCGATGGTAGGAATGGATTCAAAGATCCGACAGCAGATTATGGGTCGGTTTTGAATCTCATAGGGCCTTCGCCCAGATTGGGAGATATGGTAGATCCATATTTCGAAGGTATAGGCCTTTTAATGACAACGCCTGAATTCATGGATCACGGAATATTGCATCTGGAGTTTGACGGGCTGACAAGACAGGTCGGGTTGGAAGCGGCAGAATTCACGGCGCTATCGGAACTTTACGCTCATAGCCATGACGTAGATACAGGGCTTGAATCCTGGTCCGGCGCAACCCTCGACATTAGCCGCCAGATAAGAATCGGAGAAGGTTCTGGCCACATCAGTGATAACGTGATCAGGTGCGGATTTTTACTTTCCCGGATAAATAGCGAGAGCAACCGGCTGAGCGGAGACAGGTTAAGAAACATGATACTCGCGAGCGGATTTATGGATAACGGCTCGGACCGCCTGACGGAAGCGTTGGAGCGTATCGCGAGCGGAGCCGATCTCGATCAGGTGGCTGCGATCTTTGAAGGCGCTGACATGGTTATGCTAAGAGATAAGAGCGTGCCTCTCGAGGATAAGCGCAGAATAGCCGCCGACATGATGGCAAGGGCAGCGTCTTCATTAATCGAGATAGCGCCATATTTACAAAACGACAGAATTAATTCCTATAGGAATATTGTAAGCCGTTGGGGAAATGACTATTATGAAGCGTCTACGCGACATGACGGCGCGAAAATGGTAGAGGTTGCGTTGAATGTATACAGCGCCTTTAAAATGATCGAAGGATTCGAAAAGGACATGGAAATTCTTCCTGATATCAATTTTTCCAATTATTATGATACGCACTTATATAGCAAGGTTCGTTATAGCATGCCAGTATTAGAGGCTTTATTAAAAACCGTCCCTAAAGAGCAGTCTTATTATGAGAAATACGATAATATTATAAGACTTTTTGCGGCGGCATATTTTTCTCTTTTCGGCATGCTCCCTCTTTGCCTTATTCCGCAGATAGCCCCAACTGTCATTTTTATGTATATATCAGTTCCGGTAATATTATTGTTTTTGGATTGGTATACCAGTATTAGGCCTGATAAGGAATGGGTGAGGAAAATAAGCGATGAGGATGAAAGATTGGAAATCGTATACAATGAGTTAATCAAGGACGCGATCAAAGACGGTAATAGAGAGCTTCTCGAGTCTTTATTCCTGATAAATAGTATGTGGGTAGTTGATCTCGGGCTTGACGTCATCGCGAAAACAGGCACAAAGAGCGGCGGCGTATCTATTAGTGAAATAGCATC
>JAQUSE010000153.1 GCA_028715235.1 Candidatus Omnitrophota bacterium
AGAGCATATAGCATTCGGAGACCACCATGATTATACGATCTACGACATGGAACGGATCATGAAGCGCTGCGACGAGAGGGCGTTCGACTTGATACTGACCACCGAAAAGGACACGGTTAAGATAAGCAGGATGTCCCTCTCTTTCGGCAAATATCCCCTTATGGTATTGTGCGTAGAAATGGATATAACGGACGGCAAGGAGGCATTAGTTGCTAGATTACATAGCCTATATAGTAGTTAGAGGGCTTAATATAATCATGGGTGTCATCCCGGTCAGCTTTTCGCTCTGGATCGGCAGGCGGTTCGGCACGATAGCTTTCATCTTTAACAAAAAGCGGCGCGTAGTAGCGTATGCCAACCTCAAAGCGGCATTCTGCAATGAAAAGTCTCCCGCGGAATTAAGGGCCCTTACCAAGAGGGTGTACCAGAATATGGTACAGACCTTCATGGAGGTGCTCAATCTAACGAAGATAAACCGTAAATACGTCGATAAGTACGTCGAAGTCGTGAATATGGATCGCATCAGGAACGCCTCCAAGTCGGGCAGGGGCACGATACTCTTGACCGCTCATTTCGGGAATTGGGAGCTGTCGAGCCTTGTAAGTTCCGTCGAAGGTTTCCCGATAATGGTGCTGGTCAGGGAGCAGAAGATGAAGCGCTTGAACGAGCTCCTGAACGCCTTAAGGGAATCGAACGGCTGCAAGGTCATCAGGAAAGGTATGAATACGAAAAATCTGCTGCGGGCGCTTTACGGGAATAACATCGTCGGGATATTATCCGACCAGGACGCAGGTCGGAACGGGATGTTCATAGATTTTTTCGGCAGGCCCACATCGTGCCACTCCGGGCCCATGGAGATAGCCAAACATACAGATTCGCTGATACTGCCGAATTTTATCGTCAGGACGAAAGGACCGTACCACAAACTTTTTCTCGAGGAGTATATAGATTTCAGGAATACGCATACAGAGGACGATATCAGACATAATCTGCAGAAGTTTGCCGCTCTCCTCGAGTCCTATATCAGGAAATATCCGGACCAGTGGCTATGGCTCCACAAGAGATGGAAATCGACGCCAACAAGGACCGTCCTCGTCTTGAGCGACGGCAAGGCCGGCCATCTTAATCAGTCGCTCGCCGTGGCCGAAGAGATCCGGAAGGCGCGTGTCACGCAGGGATATAAGATGGATGACACCAGGATCGTCATCGTCGATGTAAAATTCAAAAATAAGTTCATGCGCCAGGTTCTATCGGCCTGCGCGGCTTTCGCGACTTGGCGCTGCCACGGATGTATGAGGTGCATGAAGCTCTGCCTGGAAAATGACTGTTATGAGACCCTGATGAAGACCTATTCGGAATTTGTCGTATCATGCGGTTCGAGTCTGGCGGGCGTCAACATATTCATGTCGAAAGAGAATAACGCCAAGAATATAGTGGTGATGAAGCCCGGCATGTTCATGGGGTGGAGGAAATTCAGGCTTGCCGTCGTGCCGAAACACGATCGCCCGCCTTCAAGGCCGAATGTTGTATCTACGACGATGGCGCCCAATATGGTAGATGAAGCGGCTTTGTGCGCGAACGGCGAAAAGTTAAAACTGAGGATAGGCGAGGTGAAAAACGGCGCGGTCAGTCTCTTTATAGGGGGCGACAACCCGGAGTTCCGCCTGACAAAAGAAGTCGCCGGGTCCGTGGCCGGAAAGATCCGCGATTTTTGCGGCAGAAACGGCGCGGCGATCCTGACTACTACTTCACGAAGGACATCGCCTGAGGTGGAAGGCGCCCTTAAAGAGGCATTGAAAAATGATCCGAATAACAGGCTTCTTGTTATAGCGAACGAAACGAATATTGAAGGCGCTGTCAGCGGTATGCTCAACCTGAGCAAGATAGCGGTCGTATCCGAAGAATCTATCTCTATGGTCTCTGAGGCCGTGGCTTCAGGAAAGAAAGTCGTCGTATTCAAATTGGAAAAGAATACAGATGCCTTGACCAAACATGAATCAGCGCTGAGTATCCTGGAGCAGGAAGGGTATATAACTATCGCCAGCCCGGATGAACTAGGGCTTGCGCTTGACAAGGCATGGAACGATACGCGGCCCGCAAAGCCTTTAAGGGACCGGGAGAAGATATTTGCGGCGGTGAGGAAACTTATATAGTTGTAAGCTGTAAGTCGTAAGTTATAAGTTTTACACTTACAATTTTTTACTTACAACTTACAGCTTATGACTTATAACTAACTATGAACATACTACAAATACTACCATCATTAGACGTAGGGGGAGTTGAGACCGGGACTGTGGACGTCGCGCGCTATCTCGTAGCGAACGGCCATAAAGCTATAACGGTCTCGGCCGGCGGCAGGCTGGTCAGGGAGCTCGACAGGATAAACGCGCGCCATTACAACCTTCCTGTAGGCAGAAAGAACCCGTTGACCATGTTCACTATGGTCAAAGACCTGAAAGAGATTATCAGGAAAGAGGATATCGATATAGTCCATGCCCGTTCGCGCGTCCCCGCATTGATAGCGTATTTTGCGTGCAAGAGCGCGAATAAGGCATTTATAACAACGGCGCACGGTTATTATAAGAAACACATCTTAAGCGAAGCGATGGGGTGGGGAAAATTCGTAATTGTCGCCTCGAATATCATGGCAAAACATATGATACACGATTTCGGCGTGCCTTATGACAGGATACGCCTGATACCGCGCGGCGTGGAGTTATCGAGGTTTAAGTTCAAGGGGCCGAAAACGGCGTCAGATCTCTTTACCATAGGTATGGTTTCGCGGATAACGCCGTTAAAGGGCCATGCCGATTTTATACGGGCTGTATCGATATTGAATAGACAGATACCGTCCCTTAAGGCGGTCATAGTCGGAAGCGCCTCTAAGGAAAAATATAAGGAAGACCTGGAGCTCCTGGTCAGGCGTTTAGGTCTTTCCGGGACGATAGAGTTCCTGCCGGCGACGCAGGATGTGCCGTCTGTGATGGCGGGCTTAGACGTCCTGGTTTCGGCTACGATAACGCCGGAGGCATTCGGAAGGGTCATAATTGAAGCCCAGGCTTCAGGCGTCCCGGTAGTGTCGACTAAAGTCGGGGGAGTGGTGGATATCGTGGAGGACGAAAAGAACGGCCTTCTATGCGCCGCGCAAAACCCGAAAGAGATGGCCGGCAAGATACTGAGACTTTATCAGTCCCGTGAGTTGGGCGTGAGGCTTGCGGCTGAAGGCAAGAAGAGCGTCGAGGAAAAATTCGACCTTAATACCATGGCCGAGAAGACGCTTGCCGTTTATGATGAAGCGCTTCAGACGGCCAATATACTGGTAATAAAGATAAGCGCTATCGGCGACGTCATATTGAGCGTGCCGTCGTTAAGGGCAATACGGTCGAGATTCCCGAAGGCCAATATCAAGGTCCTCGTCGGCGTCAAGTCCAGGGAGGCCCTGGATAACTGCCCCTACATAAATGACCTGATAGTATGCGATCTTGACGGTAAACATAAGGGCATCCGCGGGATATTGAAGCTGGGCAGGGAGCTGCGGGGCGGTTGTTTCGATGTCGTTATTGACCTGCAGAACAACAGGTCGAGCCATATGCTTGCGTTTTTAAGCCTCGCGTGCAACAGGTACGGCTATGACAATGGAAAATGGTCTTTCCTCCTGAACAGGACTATTAAGGACGACGCGCCGTATCTGGATCCGATAGAGCACCAGTTCAGGACGCTGAAATTGGCGGGCGTGAAACCGCAGGACAGGAACCTTGAGCTTTGGCCTTCGGAATCGGATGAAAAGAGCGTAGAGAAACTGCTCTCCGACAACTGGGTGAAACCCGAACAGGCCCTGGTAGGCATAAACGTAAGGGCATCGGGCCGCTGGTCGACAAAAAATTGGCCCGTTCAGAATATAGCGGAACTCTGCGACCGCCTGGCAAAGATGTCCAACATAAGGGTGGTGTTGACCGGCGTAAAGGCGGACGTTGACTTTGCTAACGATATTGCCAGGCTTACCAAATCGAAACCTGTTATAGCGGCAGGCAAAACGAGCGTAGCCGAGCTGGCGAGCCTGATGAAACGTTTTAAGGTATATATAACTCCGGATTCGGCGCCGATGCATATAGCGTCCGGCGCCAATATACCTTTTATAGCGTTATTCGGCCCGACGGACCCGTCGAGGCATCTGGTGAAGTCAAAAGATTGCATGGTAATATGCAAAAGCGGCGAATTGAAGTGCAGCCCTTGCTATAGTCCGAATTGTTCAAAAAAGGTGACGTGTATGAAGAAGATAACGGTAGATGAGGTATTTGAGGCAATGAAGAGGTTCCTGTGAAGGTATTGCACGTCTCGACTCATATGAATATAGGCGGGATAGGGAATTACATCCTGTCCCTTTCAAGAGCCACCAAGGCAAGAGGAATCGACGTAGCTGTGGCGTCGAGCGGCGGCGACCTTGTTGTCGAGCTTGAGAAGAGCGGGATACGGCATTACGGGATAGATATAAGGACGAAGTCGGAGTTGAGCCCGAAAGTGGTGAAGTCTGTGCTTGCGCTTGCGAAGCTCATCGAGAAAGAAGGCGTCGATATAGTCCACGCGCACACGCGAGTCTCGCAGGTTGCGGTCTTCTTCGCTTCCCGTATGTCCGGAGTTCCATACATCAGCACGTGTCATGGGTTTTTTAAGACGCGGTTCAGGAAGATATTCGATACCTGGGGCGCGAGAGCGATAGCTATAAGCGACGCCGTTGCCGAACACCTGAGAGATGATCAGGGCGTAAGCGCGGAACGCGTAGAGGTCATC
>JAQUSE010000154.1 GCA_028715235.1 Candidatus Omnitrophota bacterium
AAGGGTCATACAGGAAGGCGCTTAAACTAACAACCGGCGAAGCGCTTAAGGTGTCAATCTGCGGGAAGATATACGATATTTTGCAGGACGAGGTCATTGCCGCGGGCTCCACCGGTGAATGGACGGAACTTGTTACGGCTACTTTGCGCAAGTTCAAATTTGTAAAAGAGAATGAAGGCTCATTGGACAAAGGAGACGAAAAATCGGCGAACACGGAAAGTGAATTGAGGCAGCAGGCCGGCACCGCGCCGAATATATTACTCAAGAAGCTATATGTCGACGCTATAAACGCGGCGCTGGGCGAGACAAAGGATACCGCCTCATGGTTAACGCGTATTTACAGAAGGATCAAATCGCGGCTTAGAACCGGAAGCGCATCCTCCGAATTGCCGCCGCCTCTGCCAGGCGCAAAGAGCGCCGTATCCGCAACAGGTATCGAAGACGCCGCTTCTGCCGCTGCGCCTGTAGTCGAAGCGCCAGATGACGGATCCGTATCGGTTGCCGAAGAACCGGTTACTGGAGAATATGAGATTCTGACGAACTCGGCCGAGCGCGATAGGTTAAAGGCCGCGGCGCTCAAGTTATCGGAAAAGATGAACGCCGAGCTCGGATCCGAGGCAACGATCGTTTATGTGCCGGGCAGCGGGAGATGGGCGGCGGAATTACTAGGTGTGATGTATAACGCGAGATACGGCAAACGCCTGAACCTTATCAGCCTCGATGATGAAGACGGAATCCGCGGCCTTGCGGGAAGACTGGCCTTGACCGGCGCGAGGGCGGTACTTGTGGACGACTCGCTTGTAACCGGCAAGGCCCTGGTTCCGGCTGTGGAGAGATTGCAGGGTATACTGCGTGAAGGCGCCGGAAAAGAACTGGATGTAATCTCTCTCGTTATGCTCGCGAATCCCGGTGACGGACTTGGCGATCTGGAAGAACTGTCGGAAGACGCGGATATCCAGGAAGAGGCTACTCCCCTGCAGTTGAGATGGGAAAAGATCGATGCGTTAAAAGATCGCGGGCTTTTATTTGTAGGAGACAATAGCGATTCAGTGAGCCGGTATCTTCCTGTATGGCACGGCATGAGGTTGGAGGCGAAAGGCGAAAAGAATTCCGCGCACCTTGCTGAACTCGAGGGGTATTTAGGGGAGCGCCTTATGAGTGAGTTTGGAAGTCTGGTCGAAGAAGCGCTGGCATCCGAGCAGGCCGGAGAAGGGCTTGAGGCAGCGGTGGCGCAGGCCGAAGCCGCCGCACCGGCGGAAATATCTGTCGCCAAGCCTGCGGCCCCGGGCATCGATCTGTCGACGGTCAACTGCCTGCATCCGCTTCTCTTTGCCGCGATGGGCACGCCGGTAGCCGCGAAAGTCCTCGCCGTAGAGTTCGGCCTCGCCGGCGGCATAGCAGGCCTCGCGCTCGTCGCGTTAACAGCCGGTTATTTCCTCCATAAGCTTTACAGGAACTTTATGCCGAAGACCGGAGCCTCCGGAATTTCCGCAACCGTCGCGCGCCTCCTGAAACGCGCTGCCAAGCAGGTTAGGGAGGGTGCGACGGTTGCGACTAATATGGAAGAGGATGCCGTTGAGAGGGCGTGGGCAGCCGCAAAGACCGACGTTCAGGTCGCGGGGATTATAGACGATCTGTCGGATCAATTCGGCATGTCAGCCTCGCAGGCCGAGGAGACGGCGAAGGCCATATTCATGGCCAAGAAGGGATATCTTAGAGACGGCCAGAAGATGACCGTGGATATCGCGGGCCAGACGCTCGACATAGAAGGCCGAAGAGGCGCGATGCTGAAAGATATGATCGCCCGGGCGTTGAAGGAACGCGGCGTAGAAGGCGTTGAATTGCCCGAAAGCGTTCCATACGAGGTCGCGTTCACCATGAAAAACGACGGCAGTGTTGAATATTCGGACAAAGCCGGCGTCGGTATCGATGAAAACGGTAATTTTACTTATTTGAACTGTAGCCAGAAGATCTATCCCGGCACGGGCGCTAAATACGGCCATTCGCATCCGGCCGCGGCCGGGGATCAGAGAGAATTTGACATAGACCGTGCCAATCTCGACGGCGGCAGCTTCGGCGATGTCGATTCGATATTTGTCGTAGAAGGGTTCGAAAGGCTTACCAGGCTGGACAGGACTACGCCTGCGTTGATCGCTGCCTCCGCGGCCGCAACCAGGCCCTGGATCAATACATTCACGTTTACAATGTCGGCTGACGGCGCTGTCATCGAGACTATAACCGGCGAAGATATGGCGGAAGACGGGTTGACGGACCTCATAAAGACACTGAGCGCCGTCCAGCCGATTGGATACAACATGATTATCCCGAACAGCACAATAGGCACGCTCGCGCCTCCTATCGCCGAGGTTGATACATCGCCGCCTATTCCCGCGAGCGTCAAGGACGGCGGTATCAAAGCGCTGGAAGCGCGCATAAACGCGCTGCGGGAGGCGGACGAAGTCAAAGGCCCGCTGGTCACGGCGGTCCACATCGACACGATCGCGAACTCTGACGGCAGCCTGATAGGAAAGACCGGATTTGAAGATGTTGCCAGGGTCGCCGCCGCAAACGAAGCCATATTAAGGACGGCGATACTTATCGATAACGATGCCCAGGCGGCTCTGGCCGAAAAGGTCAAAGGCCGGGTCGAAGGCGGCAGCGCGATAAAGATAGTCAATATCGGAACCGCGAGGACCGGCGGCACCATTTCGGCATGTGTCAGCGACGCGTTCAAGAGAGATAACGTCGACGTTCCGACAGTCAAGATAGGCGTCGGCCTGCTGAAGACAGACAGCAATGTAGACATGATCAAGCGTGAATTTGCCGCTAACGGCAAGGATTCGGCCAGTGTGGTGTTGATCGGCGACGCGGTAAAGAACGGCGAGGCCGAAACTGCCTATATCAACGTCGTCAATACTATCCACGCCAGGTCTGAAGACGGCGCCAGCTTTCTTGCTCTGGGCATCGACGAGAACGATGCCGGCATGAGCAGCCTTGCTAATATGTTGAGAGGTATAATCAGGGCAGTTACATTCATTAAAGATGTGGCGCGCGACCTCAAGGGTTGGTTCGAATCCGTTAACAAGCTTTCCGTCTCCGCATAACCGTAACACCTCGTAGGTGGCAGGTATCACCTACGAGGTGTTACTTATGGCTTTTTGTCTTGCCAGGTCCTTTTGGTATTCTATATTGCTTTCCACATATTTCCTATACGCCTTTGGATTGATATTTATCAGGGAACTGTAGTTACAAATTCCGTAGTTGCCGCATCCTTGTTTAATGTGCTCCTTATATGAGGAGTAAGGCCAATCTTCGGGTTTCTTGACCAGGCCCGCCGCAACAGGATTCAGATGGATATACATTGTAAGATACAGTAACTGTTCGTCAGTATTTACAAGCACTTTCTTAGTCCTGCTTTCCCATAGCGGCCCTTTGCGATTGTATTTGGAATTGAAATATCGCGCATAAGAATTAAGGACATTGGCTGTATATGTAGAAACAGAATTATCCTTTAATTCTTGGATCGCAATATGCAGATGCCCCGGCATTATGCAGTAAGCTATTACGTCTACGATCTTTTTTCGCCTTGGGTCACTTCTCATTGAAATATACTCCCGGTCACGGGATAAATCAGAAAGCCGCAAAAATTGAGATAGCCTTGTTAAGGGATGGTCATATTGATAATACCTGATAGCCTCAATAATTCTGTTGCTATCACTGTCCCTGCCGAAAATCTCGAAATCGGCAATGCTTCGATTATACGTATGGTATATCATATTACCTCCTCACTATATAAGACGGTAAAAATTGCAAAATTCTTACAAAAAATTTAAAAAACTTGCCACCTCACCTACGAGGTGGGGTGGCTTAGTAAAAATGTTAAATTAGTTACAAGGGACTTTTGAAAGGCTTTTTTAACATTTTGTAATGACTTTCATTCTGCAATAAATTGGGCTTAAATTTTAGCTTTATAACTTGTTAAAATAGATACATTTACGTATTTGTTAAACTTCAAAAAAGTCAGAATTTTAGGCTTGACAGACTATTAGTTTGTGATATACTTTTAGTAAGTCATTAAAAAAGGTATATTTATCAGCTTGACTACTATTGCTTCATGGTTATGGTTGATAAGGAGCATAGTAAGTGGTGAATATACTATAATATAATGGGGGTAATCTCGTCTATGGGTGTCTCGCAAAACAGAACCACACCTACTGCGCCCTATGGGCTTCGTAGGACGAGCCGCGAAGAGTCGGGGGATAAATCCCTTATAATGGACTGGCGATCAGCCCATAATAAGGTATGGATCCGTTCAATCGCTATATTTATCGTAATATGCTTCATCCACCAGGATATAGTATGGGCGCAGGGCGGCAGTCCCGTTTGGTCCAGTAAGACCGGCGGGTCTTTTAATTTAAACAGCCCTGTAAACGTCCCCAAGGACGAAGCCGTAACTAAGGAAGTTCACACAGGCACGAGCGGCAAGACCATCATCAACATCCAGGACGCCCACTCTTCCATAGGCGCCCAGGAGTCGATAGTATCCATCCTCGATTCTTTAGTGACTAATTATGATTTAAACTTAATAGCCATAGAAGGCTCATCCGGCCAAATAGACACATCCCTCCTAAAGTCATTCCCCGATGAGTTGATCCGCAAAAAGACCGCGAAATACCTCATGGACAAGTCCTCAATATCAGCCGGCGAATTCTTCTCTATAACATCGAGTAAGAACATAACCGTATATGGCATAGAAGAGAAGAGCCTTTACAGGGATAACGTCTCCC
>JAQUSE010000155.1:0-2762 GCA_028715235.1 Candidatus Omnitrophota bacterium
GTTGTTGCTTGTACCCGGCCCCTGCCCGGCTGGAAAACCGCGGTCGTCCGCGGTTATCGTGCCGCCGGACTGGATGTCGATGTTGGCGGCGGTGATGGTGCGGCCAGAGCCGCCGGCAACGGTATTGCCCCCGGAATCCGTGGTAGTCGTGGTGAGATCCGTGTACGGGCAGGTTATCGTGCCGCCGGAGTAGACAGTCAATGTGCCGTTCACGGTGAGCTCGCCGGCCGTGTTTTGGGTATAGGTTATGGTCGCGCCGTTACGGACTTCGCAGTTGTTGGTTACGGTCAGATCTATGCCGGCGCCGCCGGCTAAGGTTAATGTCGATGCGCCGCTCAAGATGAGAGAATCTATGGTTACATCCGCGGCCGAGATTGTCGGCTGGGCGCTTGCGGAGCCGTCGATAACGACCCCGCTTGACGAAGTAGGCGCGCCGGATGGCGACCAATTTGAGTCGGTCGCCCAAGCGGTTGTCGTGCCGACCCACTTCTTGGTGTTGGCGTCGCTGAAGACCCAGTTAACGTTATTGAGGCCGTCCGTGCAAGTTGTCGCGATGATCGTATTGCCGCCCGAGGCGTCGCTATAGCTTACGCTGACGTAGTCCACGTCGGCGGTCGCGGTTCCGGCAAGCGTAAGATAAGCCGCGCTCGTCGTCGATGAGGCGACGGTTAAGGTCGTATCCGAATCTCCGGTCAGCGTCAGGGTGCCTCCCGAGTTAATTGTCTGGGTAGTTCCCGCGGTAAATGTCAGCGTCGTCGCAGTCGTTGTTATGGATTTCGTCAGATTATAAAATGTGCTCGAGCCCGCGATGGTCTGGCCTGTGCCTTCAGCCGCGTCTAATGTTACCGTGCCGGAGCGCGGGGTGAACGTGCCATTATTCGTCCATGTCGCGCCGGAGAATGTGATGTTATAATTTGAGCTTGTGACGTCGAGCGTGCCCGAACTTATGGTGAGGTTGCCGTTAATGTCGAAGTCGGCCGGCAGGTTAAAGGTGGTGTAGGCGCGGTTTAATGCGATGTTCCCGTGGACCGCGTCGATTAATGTAACAGTCGCGGCCGAGCCGGAGGAGCCGAGATAGGTCAGTGTAGAAGTCGCGTTAAGGGTGATCGCGCCCCAGCCGCTGAAGGTATTGTTAAACGCGGCAACGGATAATGAGGCGCCTGAAGCAAGAGAGACCCCGCCTGTGTAGAGCGATCCCGTGTCGGTAATCGCGCCGGAAAAAGAGGCAAGGCCCGTAGCCTCGATATATTCTATCTTTACAATGGTGGAATCGGAGACGGTAAGCGTGCCCGCCAATTTAAATCCGATGCCGGTCGAGCCGGTATGCCGCTCGCTCGAGGGAACGGTGACCCGCAAATAATAAGAGGCGCTGGTGGTATTCCCGGATATCGTAACGTCCTCGACCAGGCCCGAGGCCCAGTCATTGTAGCACTCGGCTGTGGCTATTTTTGTCGCGGTAACCAGGTCCCCGCCTTCCGCCGCCTCCCAGGAGGTGAGCGTCGTGTAGTCACCGCCGGCGATCGAGGAGCCATCCACCGAACCCGAGCCGTTGTCGCCGTCCTCCGCGTAGGTAAAATGCGTCTGGTCGGCTACCGTCGCGATGGTGAAGGTACCGTTGAAGCCGGTAACGCCCGCGATAACGATTCTCTGCCCGGCCACAAGATTGCTATTAGGATAAGCCGATGTCAGGACGACGGAGACGACATCCGACGCCCTGGCGATGGAGGAGATCGTCCTGCCCGCGCGGATGAGCTTGACCGTATCGGTCGCGATGGTAGAGGAATCGAGCGCGACTGCCGCCGAGTCCGAGTATCCCCAACCCGCGCCGATGCCGCCCGCTACGACGTCCGTAGGGGCGTAGGCGTGCGTCAGGGAACAGGGAACAGGGAACAGGGAACAGAATAGGATAAGAGCGATAAGGACAGGTGGGGGCCGATGAAGATGGATAAGCCTGGAAAAGGATAGAAAAGTTTGGGGAAGCCCAGTCCGCGTCTGTGGTCTCACGTTAACCCTCCGTAGGTTGGTTATTGTAATAAGTGCGCTTGGTTATATTAGTAAGTCAAACCCCTTATAGGGATTAATAAGGATTGATAAGGATGGATAAGGATCCGCTTGTTAACTCAACCCTTGAGCCTGCCGGCTGAGTCACTACTTGAACTGCCCGCGCGACCCTTGAGCCTGCCGGCTGACTCGGCTCAACGCTGCTACCCTTCCTTATCCCTATGCATCCTTCTTTTTCCTTATTATTCCTTACTCCCTTTTTCCTTATCGACATCCTTCTTTTTCCTTATTATTCCTTTTTCATCCTTCTCGATCCCGAACCTGTCTTCCGCCAGCTTCCAGAACCTGTCTTCGGAGGAGCGGCGGGCGCGGCCCGCCCTCTTTATCATGTCGCCGCGGGGCAGGGCCTTGGCGGCTATCGCCTTCGTCTCTACCGCCCTTATCTGCCTGCCGAGCATGCAGTCTTCACCATAGATTAGGTCCAACAGTCCTTCTATCTCCTTCTCCACCCCTATCTTTCCTTCTCCATCCTTATTCTTTCCTTCTAAATCCTTTTCTCTCCATCTTTCCCCATCCCTCAACTCCCTCTTTAACTCCTCGAAATCCCCCTTTAACTCCTCCAGCGAGCCCCTGGAGACGCCGAGGAAGAACAGGTATGCCTTTGTATCTCCCCTCTTCGCGCCTTCGGCTATGTTGCTTGAGATCGAGCGGGCCGAGTCGTTCATGTGGCCGATGAGCCGGCTGTCGCGGATCCGCTCGAG
>JAQUSE010000155.1:2862-4782 GCA_028715235.1 Candidatus Omnitrophota bacterium
AACCTGTCCCCTATTTCAAGATTAAAGGTGTCCCCGGATTTAAAATCAAATAACCTTTCTTAATTCCGCCTGGATCTGCTCTTTATCCGGCAAATAAAGTTGATACCTCGACACGAATAACTTGCTAGATACGCCTCCCAGGGCATATTCAACAAGGACGTCGTCTTTGTCGGCGGCAAGAATAATACCTATGGGTTCTTTATCATCCGCGGCCATTTCTTCTTTTTTGAAATAATTCAAGTACATATTCATCTGGCCGACATCAAGATGATCCGCGCTGCCTATTTTCAGATCAACCAGAACAAAACATTTCAATATCCTGTGATAGAAAACAAGATCCACATAATAATGTTTATTACGAAAACTCAAACGGTATTGCCGGCCCACAAAAGTAAATCCTTTACCCATCTCCAGCAGAAACATCTGAATATTATCAATAATCCTCTGCTCAAGCTCTCTCTCGGAATACATACGACTCTGCGGAATTTTTAAGAATTCCAGCACATACGGCTCTTTAACGATATCCTCGTCTTTCCTTATAACATGACCTGACTTTGACAGTTGAACGACGGCTTTTTTATTTTTACTCAACGCGAGCCTTTCAAAAAGCATAGAGTTTATCTGGCGATTTAGCTCGCGGACCGACCAGCTCTCAAGCAGGCACTGTTTTTCATAAAAACCGCGGGCTCGGTCGCTCTTCACCCCTATAAGCTCGACAAGATGGCTCCAGCTTAATTTTCCAGACAGTGTCTGGATTTTTGGGTACTTGAGATAAAGTTGCCGCATGATGTAGACATTGCTCCTGCTAAAACCCTTACCATGATGCAGTCTCAAATCTTGGGCTATTTGGTTCAATAGATCAGATCCATACACCGCCCTGCCGGCGCCTTTTTGCTCAAATTCCACAATTTCCCGGCCGATTTCCCAATAAGTCCGTATCAAAACGCTGTTGACAGCCGCATAAGCTTGATGCCTTCCGCGGGCAAGTATCCGGCCGATTCCCTTAATAAGATTATTATATCTCGCGTTAATCATAGTGCTCATCTCACTCACCTCTTACTCCCCTTGTACCGTTTGGCAAATTGACTTGGCCTCGGCTATAAGCCTCGGCACTTAGCTAACCCCATGGCTGAACTAACTTGGCCTCGGCTGTAAGCCTCGGCACTTAGCTAACCCTATGGCTGAACTAACTTGCAACCTGTCCCCTATTTCAAGATTAAAGGTGTCCCCCGGCGCCTTCGCGTATCTTTTCGAGCGTCTTTTCCATGAGCGCGGCGAAGACCGCGATCTTCTCATAAATTGCCCGCGCGACTTCCTCTTTATATGTATGAGACGTGTCGTTCCTGCTATCGGTCATTTCCTGAAGCGCAACGGTTTCTTCTTCGTCCGCCAGGCCCAGGGAAAAAATCTCTTTAAAGCACGATTTGGGAGAATTCGCTATTATGCCTTCTTTCTCCTTCAGGTATTCTCTCACAAATTTCCAGAAGGCCTCAAAGGTATATTCAAACCGTTGTATCGCGGCGTCTCTCACTATGATAGAAAACGGCTGCAGCATAATTTCTTTTAGCGTAGACAGAGCTTTCGTCGCGTCTTTATATTTTAATTCCAGTCTTTCCATAAGATCGCTCCTTTAATCGCCTCTCCCCTGAAATCCGCAGACGTCTTCGAAAAATCCACGATCTCAACTTTGTAAGGAATATTCAGCCGCTCCACTTCTTCTTCCAGCAGGAGAATTTTTCTCTTATCAATCCGCTCACGCGGTATCAGTCCCACATCTACATCCGACGTGATATGATTATCGTTTCTAGCCCTGGAACCGAAAAGAATTATCTTCACGTCTTCATTTACAAATACGGCCAGCGTAGCTTTCTTCAATTTCTCAATATATTTATTTTTCATACTAATAAAATATGTGATTGC
>JAQUSE010000156.1 GCA_028715235.1 Candidatus Omnitrophota bacterium
ATAATGTCGTCTGGCAGATAGACGACATAAAGGATTATATCGACCTCGTGAAGCCTTTTGTGGATGAGGCTCTCAAAGGCGGCAGGAGGGTAATATATTTGAGGTTTGCCTCGCACAAGGAGCTCCTGAAAAGCTCGAAGCGCGTAAAGCGGTATGAGCTTAACGCCGACGCGGGATTCGAATCGTTTACGACAAAAGTGAATAATATCATCTCGCAGGAAGGCGACGGCGCCTATTATGTCTTCGACTGCCTGTCGGAGCTCCGCTCGGCATGGGCAACCGACCTTATGGTCGGGAATTTTTTCATGGTCACATGCCCTTACCTCTACGAGCTCAAGACCTTCACATATTTCTCGATACTGAGGAACAATCATTCTTTCAAATCGATAGCCCGCATTCGCGAGACGACGCAATTACTCATGGACGTATACCATTGCGAGGGCAGCCTGTATATACATCCGTTAAAGGTATGGAACAGATATTCGCCGACGATGTTCCTCCCTCACCAGAAGAAAGGGGAGAGGTTCATCCCGATCACGGACAGCGTCAACGCGGTGAAGATACTCTCGTACATCCGCGAAAAGGGGGCCGAGAGCGCAAAAAGAAATCTCGATTACTGGGACCGCCTTTTCATGGAAGCGGAGGAACTGACGGGACCGGCCGCATTGAAGAACAAAGCGAAGGAAATGGTAAAGAAACTCTGCGGGATAATGATAACGAAGAATAAGAAGGTCCTGTCGCTCGCGACGCAGAATTTTACGCTGGAGGAATTGATAGATATAAAGTCCAGGCTGATCGGGACGGGATTCATAGGCGGGAAGAGCGTGGGTATGCTGCTCGCGAGGAAGATATTGTCCGAGAAATGGTCGGATTGGCGGACCGTTTCCGAGCCGCACGACTCGTTCTATATAGGCTCGGACATATTCTATTCTTACATAGTCGAGAACCGCTGGTGGAAGCTCAGGATGCAGCAGAAGACCGAAGAGGGATATTTTCCGATAGCGAAGATATTGAAAGAGAAGATGCTCTACGGCGTATTCTCGGAAGAGATAATGGAACATTTCCAGCAGATCATAGAATATTTCGGCTCGTCGCCTATCATAATACGTTCGAGTTCGCTTCTCGAAGACGGTTTTGGCAACGCGTTCGCCGGGAAATACGAGAGCATATTCCTGGCCAACCAGGGAAGCCCGGAACAGAGGTATATCCAGTTCGCGGAAGCCGTCAAAAGGATATACGCAAGCACCATGAACGAAGACGCGCTTGTGTACAGGAAGCAGAGAGGGTTGGATAAGATGGACGAGCAGATGGCGCTCCTGGTGCAGCGCGTTTCCGGCGCCCATCACAAGAACTATTTCTTCCCTGACCTGGCCGGAGTAGGCGTGTCCCATAACACTTATGTATGGAGCGATAAGATGAACCCGGAAGCGGGAATGCTGAGGCTCGTATTCGGCCTCGGCACCAGGGCTGTGAACCGCGTCGAAGGCGATTATCCCAGGATGGTCGCCCTCGACGATCCGTTCAGGAGGCCGTATTCGGAGAGGGACGACCTGAGAAAGTTCTCCCAGCACGATGTGGACTTGATAGACGTAAAAGATAATACGTGGAAGACGGTCCCCTTCGAAGACCTGATAAGCGGGATATCTTACGCCCACACGCGCCGCGTGGCCGCCGAAGACGATGAGGCTAAGCTCATCATGGGCGATAATGCGCCGGAAGGTAAAAGATACTGGATATTGACGCTTGATAATGCGCTGCGCGACAATTCCCTGGTAGAGCATTTTAAGAAGATGCTGAAGATCCTCGAGCAGGACTATGATTATCCCGTCGAGATAGAATTTACGGTAAATTTCACCGAAGGGAACAAGTTCAAGATAAATCTTCTTCAGTGCAGGCCGCTTCAAACGCGCGGGCTGGGCAGGAAAGTGGCTATCCCGGACCACGCCGGAAAAGAAGAGACGCTCTTTGAATCACGCGGATATTTTCTGGGAGGCAACATATCCCAGGAGATCGGAAGGGTTATTTACGTCGATCCGCAAGGTTATTCCGCCCTTACGCAATCGGATAAATATGAGGTTGCGCGGCTTATCGGCGCGTTGAATAGAGAGATCGATAACAGGGAAAGGATGCCTGTCATCCTGATAGGGCCCGGACGATGGGGCTCGACTACGCCGTCTCTCGGGATACCGGTGAAATTCGCCGAGATAAATAATGTCGCCATACTGGCGGAGATGGCATTTACCGCAGGTAATCTCATGCCGGAACTTTCATTCGGCACTCATTTCTTCCAGGACCTTGTGGAGACGAATATATTCTACGTAGCGCTATTTCCCGAAAAGAAAGAGGTTGTCTTTAACCGCGGATGGCTCTCAAAGTCAAAAGACCTGTTCCTGAAGATGGCGCCCCAATCTCCAAGGTTTAAAGATATCGTGAGCGTGTATGACGTGGGCGCCAGGGAATTAAAAATAATGTCTGATGTCGTGTCGCAGAGGATAGTATGTTTTTCGGCTGGGAAGAAAGAAAAGCCTGAAGCCGGAAAGGAAAGGGTATAGAAATGGCAAAATATATATTCGTGACCGGCGGCGTCGTTTCAAGTCTCGGGAAAGGGATAACCTCGTCGTCTATCGGCAAATTACTGGAGTCCAAAGGGCTGAAGGTCACTCTGATAAAATGCGATCCTTATATAAATGTCGATCCGGGCACCATGAATCCATATCAGCACGGAGAGGTCTATGTCCTCGACGACGGCGCCGAGACCGATCTCGACCTCGGCCATTACGAGCGGTTCACGAACGCTCACCTCACGCGGGACAATAACATCACGACCGGTAAGATATACTATTCCGTAATAACAAAAGAGCGCCGGGGCGATTACCTGGGCTCTACCGTACAGATAATCCCGCACATCACGGACGAGATAAAGGACAGTATTAAAAAAGTAGCGGAGGACAAGAGGGTGGACGTCGTTATCGTGGAAATAGGCGGGACCGTCGGAGACATAGAGAGCCTGCCGTTCCTTGAGGCTATAAGGCAGCTGCGCCTTGAGGTGGGCAGGGACTACGCCATAAACGTCCACGTGACCCTTGTCCCATATATAAAATCAGCCGGCGAGATCAAGACCAAGCCTACCCAACACAGCGTGGGGACGCTGCGCGAAATAGGTATAATACCCGACATCATAGTATGCAGGACCGAAAAATATCTTACGGCCGAGACAAAGGCGAAGATCGCGCTCTTTTGCAACGTCGATGTAGAAGGTGTGGTGCAGGCGGTAGACGTAGAAAGCATATACGAGGTTCCAATATGCCTTAAGAGAGAGGGACTCGACAAACTTATAGTTCGCCTCTTGAACCTGAAGTGCCAGGACGGCGATATATCCGGATGGGAAAATTCAATAATAAAACGCGTTAAATTCCCTTCGAAAGAGGTCAAGATAGCGGTAGTCGGTAAATATATGACTCTGCAGGACGCCTACAAATCCATATATGAAGCGCTGGTCCACGGCGCGATAGAGAATGACGCGAAACTGGTAATAAGGAAGGTCGATTCCGAGGACATAGAGAAAGACGGGGCGCATGCCCATCTGGAAGGCGTGGGCGGGATACTCGTTCCCGGCGGTTTCGGCAACCGCGGCATCGAAGGAAAGGTAATGGCCATCCAGTATGCGCGCGAGAACAGGATACCGTATCTCGGGATATGTTTAGGCATGCAGACGGCGATAATAGAATTTGCCAGGCACGTCTGCGGGATGAGAGGCGCTAATTCGACTGAATTTGAAAGAAAGACAAGGTTTCCCGTAATAAGCCTTCTCGAAGAGCAGAAACACGTCAAGTTGATGGGCGCTACGATGCGTCTGGGCGCTTCGGAATGCGCGCTTAAGAAAGGGACGAAGGCGCATGACGCGTACAGGAAGAGTAAGGTATGTGAAAGGCACAGGCACAGATACGAATTCAATAATAAATACAGGCTGTCTTTAGAAAAGAAGGGAATGACATTCAGCGGCATCTATCCAAAGAAGGGCCTCGTCGAGATAATAGAACTGCGCGGCCATCCGTGGTTCGTGGCATGCCAGTTCCACCCCGAATTCAAATCAAAGCCGGATAAATCGCATCCGCTCTTTAGGGATTTTATCAAGGCGGCGCTGAAGCAACAATAGAGCAAAATTTTTCCCTTTATTGTTCGAGTGAGCTATAGTCTAAGTCTGGCGAGTCGAGAACTTTCTGCATTTTTCGCGGAACTTCTCGACTTGGCCTTCGGCCTCGCTCGAAGAATAAAGATTATAGTATATTTTCAGTGCTCATCATAACGTCGGCTTAGGTTATTCAGCCTTATTCTATCTGGAAATTTTTCGGGTGACGCGGCTTGAGACTTTTTATGATAAGGGCGAAGTATGCCCGCCTGATCGCAGCAAACTAAGTCAGGCGGGCAGGGATGGGGTGTCCCGAATACAGAAGAGTGTAGTTCGGGCATATAGATACGCGCTTATGTCGTAGGGGAGGTTTAAACCTCCCCTACGACTACAGATTGTAAACCCAATCCGATGGGGCTTATGAAAGGCGGATTGGATGGGGTGCCCGAATGTTAAGGACTATAGTTCGGGATACATAGATACGCGCATAGAATATACCCGTGATAGATTGTCCCGCCCGGAGTGAGACTTGAGGCGGGATCCCGCCCCGAGCTAAACAGATGGCGGGATAAACCCATACGAGCCCTTTAGAACAAAAGGCGAAGGAGTGGCAGGCCCCGTAAATT
>JAQUSE010000157.1 GCA_028715235.1 Candidatus Omnitrophota bacterium
CTTCCAGGTGCCTCAACGTTATGCGATTCCCTGAATAATAACTGCTCTCGGTCGGAACAAACAGCACCCTGACGTCCGGCATCAACTTATCACAGACAAGCCTAACGCGCATCATATGGTATTTCGAACTGACTATTATCGCGCTATTCCACCCGCGCTCTTTCATAATCTTTGCGGTGTTTACTATATTATCATGCGTATTGACCGACCTGTCCTCGATGATTATATCGCTTTTTTTGACTCCCATGGATTCGGATAGGACCGCCATGACATACGCTTCCTTGAGCATATAAGCATAACCCGTGGAATAGACAATGCTACCGGCATAACCTTTTTTGTAAAGCTCAACGGCCTTCGAGACTCTCTCTTCGTATCCCTGTCCCGCTTTGCCCGATTCGCCTACTCCGCCGCCCAGCACTATTACGCAGTCGGACTTCTCGGGCTTATCGGAAATGGCCAGGGGCTTGCCTATATACCATCCGGCGCCTGTCTGGAAGATCGCCAGATAGAGCAGCACAGCAACGAGCGCCGCCTTTACAACGCTTTTCTTAGTCGACCTGTATATCCGCCGTAAATTACCGCTCCAGTCTTTTTGCGTATTTTTGTTCTTTATAGCCGCGGCCTTTTCGACGGCGGAGGACATATCCTCGATCTTGGAGGTCCATGAATTTTTTTCCGATTCTCTTATGCGGGCCTTCGAACCTTGCGGGTCTTTTCCGGCCTGTTCGAGGGCGCCCTGTAATTTCATGTTAAAATCTTCTTTGTCGTACCCTACTAGGACCACCCCATTGTGGGTCCTATTGAACTCTAAGACCTCAGGCAAAGCGGTAGATACAACAAATTTGCCCATGCCCAGATATTCATTAAGCTTCGTAGGGTATACATTTCTCGTGTAATCCGTTATCAGATAAGGCACGAGACATACATCAAAATATTTTATATACAGCGGCACCTCGGACGCAGCCTTCTGTCCAAGTGTGTATATATTCCCAATCCCTTTTATCTTTGCCGCGTCTGCCTGCGGAGGTCCGACAAGAACGAAAGAGTCGCCGGAGTTCTTTCGGGCTAAAAACGCGAGCAGGTCGAAATCGACCCATTTGTGCAAACCGCCGACATATCCCACTATCCGCCCCTTACCGGCAGGCAGATCAATAGGCGGTCTCGTATGTGTATCCTTCCTGACCGATTCAAAATTCTCGAGATTTACACCGAAAGGAAAATTATAGACATTACCATTATGTCTGGAGCAGCGGCGTTGCAGTTCCATCGACGTTACGAAGACGAGATCCGCCTTTTCTATCACAAGATCTTCCGTATGTCTTATTTTTCCAGCGCCGGAGGAACTGGAGACGAACGAATCTATGCAATAGTATACGAGTAGTTTGTAATCCATTCCCTTCATTATATCCAGCACAAGACCTGTCGGAAGGAACGTCCATATCAGGGGCGACTTAACCCTCATCGCCCTGAGCCATTTGGAGACGGCGGCCAGGATTATTCTTTTATTGAGGAACCTTGCGGTGCGCGAGTAAGGAAAGGGTAATACCAGCGGCGAATAGACATATAGATTGTCCTCGATCTTCCTGATGCCGCCTATGCCTTTTCTCCAGTTTCTTAGCCTGTTCTTTAGTCTGGGCAGGTCCTTAAGCGTCGGCGCCCTAACTCCCGTATTTTCTATGAAGAATACCCTGTTACCGCCTCTCGCGAAGCGCGTCATTATCTCCTGGTGCCCCTGCCATATAAAGTCCCAATCTATGCTGGATATACATATAATGTCTTCGTCTTTTAACATGCCTTTGCCTCCGGCCTGAATACGGAAGCCGCAAGTCCCGCGAAATTGCCCTTTGCCCTGTTCCAATAGCGTTTATCTAGCTTCAATAAAGCCTTTAAAACATTGTTCATTAAGATACCCGCCAGAGCCCAGTAACAAAACGCCACAGAAAGATCTTTATGCTTGCTCACAAAATACAATCTGTTAATGACCTCCATCCTCCCTAGCGGAAAACTGAAGTTCACGTCCTCCAGTTTATTAAGATGTCTGACTTTCGCATCGGCGACTACGAACATCCTGTGTTTCTTGCCGACGCTATATGTGAAATCGACATCCTCATAGCGCGCATATCCTGAAAAGCGCTCGTCAAAAGCGAATTCGCCGAATATCTCTTTCCTAAACGACATGGCACACCCAACCATCCACTGCGCCGGTATCGTCCTCTCCACGCAGGCTATCTTACCCTGAAATCCGGAGCGAAGAATCGCGTTTGGCTTGTCGGCCTTGGCCATGAATAACTTCTCGATGAATGTCGGCTTCTCATATATCTCGTTGACCAGATTGAAAGAAGCGCCGCCGACATCGGCCGGCGCGGCCTCCCAGAACTCCATCATAGCATCAAGACTTCCTTCTTCCAGTACTATATCATCATCGAGAAAAGCAGCTATGGTAACCTCACCCTTCAGCGCTCCTATACCCGCGTTTCTCTGGGCAGTTAAAGAAGGCGGAAATTTCCGCAGATAATCTATATTAGGCCCCTCCGCATTCCTGACCGCGGCATCTACCTGGCGGTTGCCTCCATCTACCACTATGATCTGGAACGGCTTGTATCCCTGTTTCAGAATACTTGCTAAAAGGCGCATCAATTCTTCCTGCCTGTCCTTAGTAGGTATAATTATCGCCAGCTTTTCCTTGCTCATGGCTTCATATTTGCTCATTATAGGGTGTTATTATATCATAATACATATATACACTCAATATGTTACTTCTGTACCTATTTGACTATTTCTCGATTGGATGCTAGAATACGCATACCATATTATAAGGATAAGGAATGCCAAAAATGACGCAAAAAAACGGATATTTCGAATCCGCAGCATCTGATTATAACGCATCTTACGCTAATGTGCGCGACCTGAGATCCCTCATATTCGACCGCCGGAAGAGGATAGTGCTGGATATGCTGGCTCCGCGCGGAGGAAGAATCCTGGATGCCGGATGCGGGCCCGGTGTCTATACGGACAGGCTGATAGAGGCCGGGTGTGAAGTCCATGGTATCGACCCTGCGGCGAATATGATAGAGATAGCCAGAGGTAAGTCATTTAAGAATTCCGATTTCTCTATTGGGAGCGTCGAGGACATTAAGTTCGCTGACGGTTTTTTCGACGGCGCGATATGTGTGGGAGTACTGGAATATCTTCCCGATATAGATACCGCGATAAAAGAAGTCGCCAGGGTGGTTAAAAAAGACGCCCCGGTAATATTCACCGTACCGAACGGCTCGAGCCTTCTCAATAAGCTCGATAACGCGATCCGTAACAGCGTGAAGTGGATATATAATACGTGCCGCCTCCCCTTTCTTAAGTCCGTCATAACCTATGATTATCAGACACGGTTCATACCGGTAAAGGAGATCTATTTCGCCCTCAGGAAGAACGGCTTCGAGATCGAACGGTCCCGTTTTCATACATTCAGGCTTTCGTTTCTAAACAGGCTCTTACCGGGAATGTCCCTAGCCGTAACAAAGAAAATGGATTTTGTATCCAGCCCGCTCATAGGCATAGACCATATCATTAAGTGCAGAAAGAGATGACTACCTTTATAAAGGACACTGTAAGCTTTTTTATCTATCTGATGACACTGCCGTTCAGCCGAATCAGGCACGCCGTCCTTGTCTACCATTCCATAGACAGTATGGAACCGGGCTACGACCCCAGCAAGATCAATGTCGATCCCGCCCTTTTCGAAGCGCAGATGTCATATCTGTCCGCGCACAGGGATAATTTCTCCGTATCTTTCGACGACGGATACGAAAATGTATATCTGAACGCTTTTTCCGTAATTAATAAATACCGCATAAAGTCTGTGTTATTCCTGACTACAGGCCATATCGATGGAGTAGTTCGTTTCGACCGTTTCTTTGGCGGGCAGAAGGCTCCTAAAGCGCTTACCTGGGGGCAGATAAAAGAGATGGCCGACGCCGGAGTAGAGCTAGGGAGCCACTCGGTAACCCACCGGATAATGTCTGGGCTCAGTGAGAGTGAAGCCTATGTCGAGGCCATCGCCTCGAAGAAAAGGATCGAGGAAGCTACCGGCCATGCCGTAAAGTCATTTTCCTACCCTTTCGGGAATGCCGGGTCTTTTAACGAAATAACCGAAGCGGCTCTCAAAAAGGCGGGCTATGAGATGGCTTACAGCAATATCATGGGAAAGGCAGACTGCCATAACGGCAATTTCGCAATAAGGCGCATCAGAATATATCCTACAGATACGATGTTTCGGTTCAGGATGAAGGTGGCTGGCGCCTATAACTGGGTGGACCTACTTGCGGGCATGCGCGGTGGGACGATAGAGCGCCCTGGAAAAAAGATCGGCTATTAACAGCCCCGGGAAGCTGCGGATATTGAACATATAACCGCAGGAACATCCGGGGCAATTTTTGTAAAACATCTTTTTTTTGGCGCGGATGTATTTTTCGTCTTTTTGGAGTTCGTCAAACGGCCTAGCCGATATATTCCCGAATGTCCCCATAGCCAGGCATCCGCTTAAAAGATTTCCGTAAGCATCTATATATACCCTGTCCTGAGATACAACGCAAGGTATCGATATCTGGCGCGGGTCATGGAAATATCTCCCGATATACTCCACTCCGGGAAAATTGAGTATCAGGCTGCGCGGATCGGAGGCCATCTCATCCTTCAGAAAGGCCATTACTTCTCTCAGCTCGTTAAAATCCTCGTCGGT
>JAQUSE010000158.1 GCA_028715235.1 Candidatus Omnitrophota bacterium
ATATGCCGATCGGAATAATAGGGTCGCTTATCATCTGCACCATCATCTATATATTGGTCGCGGCGGTATTTACAGGGATAGTACCGTTCGAGCAACTAAAGACGTCATTCGCCCATGAAAAGGCGGAGCCGTTGACGCTCGCTATGCAGCATATAAATCTTGGCTGGGCCGCCATCATCGTCGCTTTCGGTTCTATCGTGGCCCATATCGCGGTCCTCCTCGTCCTGCAGTTAGGTCAATCGAGGATATTCTTCTCGATGGCCCGCGACGGGCTCTTGCCGGGAATATTCTCGCGCGTCCACAAAAAATTCAAGACTCCTCACGTAACGACGATCTCTGTGGGGATAGTGATCGCGTCCATCGCCGCATTCACGAATATCGACGAAATGGTCGACCTCACGAATATAGGCACGCTCTTCGCGTTCGTCCTGGTATGTTTCGGGATAATAATACTCCGCGTAAAGGACCCGTCCAGGCACCGCACCTTCAAAGTGCCCTTCAGCCCCGTGACGCCGCTACTTGGCGTCGCGTCGTGTATCTTCCTCATGACCGGACTGCCGGGCGTTACCTGGGTGCGTTTTGTAATATGGCTTATCTTAGGCCTTGTGGTCTATTTCTCTTACGGGATAAGGAACAGCCTTCTCCATAAGGCCTACCAGCCGCCTGCGCGACATCACCCGCGCAAATAAACCCTGCTGTCATCCTCGGCCGTTAGGCCGTGGTCTTCGTCGGGGTAATACTGAGCGGCCAGGTTATATCCACGCCATGAGTGAAGTTATGGCCGCGAATGTATAATACTCGGATCTAATCACGGAAAAGGAAGTTTTGGAAGTTCCAGACGTTCTTCTTGTCGAGATATAGGTCAGGATTCTCCCTAAAAAATATCTGGTAGTTCTTGAAAGGCGTCCAATCGACAGGCTCTGAAACGAACTTCCCGAGATACGGGATGGCTATCTTCAATATGTAGTCATGCGGCAGGTGGTCGGGCAGGCATACGCCCTTCCCCTGGTTCTCGATCACCCACATGGCCGCCGAGACCACTCCGATCGCCACCTGGACAGTAGTCGCGTTCTGGCCGGGCACCAGCTTCCTTGACTTTCCTATGCTTAAGATGCTGCCGGTCCACCACGAATTATACCTGTGCCCCATCAGCAGGGCTCCCAACGTATCTTCTCCCCCGGTTATCTCGTCGCCCATTATCCTCTGCCTCGGCTGCAGTTCATAGCCCCTGGCGCGGAGCTCATGGAGAGACGCTATCGTAGCGTCGCACGGCATGTAAGCGTAATGCACCGTCGGGCGGTATATTACCTTGCTGCCTTTCCTTACCGTAAGGTAGTCGGAAATGGAAAAAGCCTCGGCGTGCCTTATGGCCATCCCCACTATCTCGCCGTAAGGAGCCCACGACCTGACCCAGGTGTTCATCCCCATCTGCGACAGGAAGATCTGGTTTTTCGGGCCGTACGGAGGTACGTGCGCGTGCCTGGGGAGCTTCTTCTCGTGCGTGCCCCACCCCATTTCAGCCGGAGCCGTCCCCTCTTCTCGCAGCCCTTCTATGCTCCACGTACCGACGAACTCGTCCACTTCCTTGGGGGTGTCGCTTATCTGGGTATCGCGCTCACTGCAGTGTATGACCTTGACGCCCGTCTCCATGGCAAGCCGCGGAAAATCCTTCTCATGCAGGCATTGTTCTATCTTCTTTTTTTCAGCCCTGGGCACGGCATTATCTTCCAGCATCTTGCCGGCCAGGTCCACAAGGCCCTTCTTTACGAAATGCGAGATGAGCCCCGGATTCGCGCCATGGTCCAACACGGCCGTTATAGTGCCGTTGTTCCATTTAGCTATCATGTCGCGTATCTCCATCTGCTTATAATAGAGGGATTTTTTAAAGGGGCTCTTGTTGTAGATTGCCGCGTAGGGATCCCACTCTTCGACAGAGGTATTCACATAAAAGACCTTGTTGTTGTGGCACCAGGTGAGCATATCGGTGCACTCGATGTTCCACGAAAGGTCTATTATAAGCCCTCCCGCGCTGACATATTTTGAGAGCACCTTGGTAAAGTTCAACGGTGTGATCTTTTCCTGGGAATACCGCATGCCTTTTTTTATCCAGGTGGCAAGGGCGGCGCGTTTATCGGCGTAATCTACGACGGTTATGTTCTGGTAGGGGATATCAATATGTTCGAGAAGCACGGGAAGGGCGCATTTTCCGACGGAGCCGTAACCTACTATTAATATCTTATCTTTGAATCTCATTGCAAAAAGTATATCATGCTTTTTTGCAAATGGCAACCGCTCCATACTTGAGTATTTTCTTAAAATAGAGCGACACGTTCACTAAACCTATAAGAGCGGGGACCTCGACCAGGGGGCCGATAACAGCCGCGAATGCGGCTCCTGAGTTTATTCCAAAAACCGCCACCGCTACCGCGATGGCAAGTTCAAAATTATTGCTTGCCGCCGTAAATGAGAGCGTGGCCGTCTTCGAGTAATTTGCCCCCGCTTTCCTGCCCATATAGAAAGATACCAGAAACATGACTATAAAATAGACGACAAGCGGTATCGCGATCCTTACGACATCCAGGGGAATCTTAACGATATATTCGCCCTTCATAGAGAACATAACGACTATGGTGAATAACAGCGCTATCAATGTCAAAGGGCTGATGCGGGGGATAAATTTTTCATGATGCCAGATTTTACCTTTTATTTTAATCACAACAAAACGCGTCAGCATACCCGCGATAAAAGGAATGCCCAAATAAATAAACACGCTATGCGCGATCTGTGCCATGGATGCCGGCGCAACCATGCCCTTAAGCCCAAACCATGTAGGGGCGATCGTAATGAAGAACCAGGCATACGCCGAATAAAATATTACCTGAAAAAAAGAATTGAAAGCGACCAGGCCGGCGCAATATTCCGTATCCCCCCTGGCGAGCTCATTCCAAACGATCACCATGGCAATGCACCTGGCAATGCCGATAAGGATAAGCCCAACCATATACTCCGGATAACCCCTGAGGAATATAATCGCCAGAACAAACATGAGCGCGGGACCGATGATCCAGTTCTGTATAAGCGATAAAATAAGCACCTTTTTATCGCGCAGCACATCTCCAAGGTCCTCATAACGCACCTTGGCAAGCGGCGGATACATCATAAGGATCAGTCCTATGGCAATCGGAATATTAGTAGTTCCGATTTGGAATTTATTCCAAAAACCGACGACCGGAGGATAGAAATATCCCCAGAGCACACCGGCCGCCATAGCTAAAAATATCCATAGAGTCAGGAATCTATCCAGGAATGATAACCGTTTAATAATTCCTTCCGGCATTTTTACCTCCTAGAATAGCCGTAGAATATAGACCCCGGAGTAATACAATCCGATAAGGATAAATATAGCTCCTGTGATCTTCCGGGTATAGTATTCGAGCCGCGTGACTCTATGGAACCAACGGCTCAAGGATTTTACGCCCATGGCAATGGCAACGGTAAACACAAGAACCGGTAACCCTGTGCCAATCCCATAAATTAGCGGCAGAACGATGCCGCTTTTACTATTAAGCGCCAAAGGAATAAGACTTCCGAAGAATAACGCCGCTGAAACCGGACAAAACGCCAGGGCAAAGATAAAACCAAGCAAAAAGGCGCCAGGAGCACCGGACTCGGCAAGCTTATTATGATGTTTTTGCGATAACGACAATCCGGGCAAGCGAAGTGGTATTATTTCAAGCAGGACCAGCCCGGTAAGAATCAAAATCGGGCCCAAGGCCTTGCCCATGTATTTTTGTAGAAACTGAGCAACCTGGGGAACGCTTAAAATAGAACTGACTATAATCCATCCCAGGATCGCGTAAGAAATCATTCGTCCAAGCGTATACGCCAATCCCGAGATTAACACAAGCGCCGGATGAACTATTCTTTTAGATAGAAAAGAAATAGCAGCCACGTTACTGGCCAAAGGGCATGGGCTTATCGAGGTCAATACACCCAGCCATAACGCCGACGCAAAACCTATCAGTATCTCCATTACTCGGCTTCCTTTAAAAATTCGGCTACTCCGCTCTTCACGTAATCGAGAAATCTATTTTTATTGCCGACATATTCCCATATCTTATCCATATTTTTCCATTTGATTTCTTTACCGTCTTTGACTGAAGACAAAATAAGCGATTTGGTGTAAAGTTGATAATCACCGGTATAATGTTCATTGCCCTTATCTTCTACGTTGATAACTTTAAACTCTAATTTTCCAGACGCCAGCGCATCTTTAAAATTAGTTTCTACCGCTTCCCTTGAATACTGCTCCAATTTACGGCAGGTGGGGCAGCGCATATCTCCATGAAAATAATAAGCAACGACCTGCGTGCTTTTGGCATTATCTTCTGCTTCGGCGAGCGAAGAAAGAATTATGCCGCTACTACTTAGTGCAGCAACCGCCATAAGAACTAAAAACAGTCTTTTCATTATCGCCTCTCTTTATTTTAAGATGATCTTCTTGATCTCGTCCTTGCCCAATACTTTACCCGCAGATACAACAGTGCCGTCAATCGCTAATGCCGGAGTCATCATAACCCCGTATTCCGTAATTTTAACGATATCGGTGACCTTGCCGATTTCGGCCTGAATATTTAACTCTTTCACCGCCGCTTCAGTATTAGCGGTAAGCTGTTTGCATTTCGGACAGCCGACTCCTAAAATCTCGATCTTCATTGTGCGCCTCCATTTAT
>JAQUSE010000159.1 GCA_028715235.1 Candidatus Omnitrophota bacterium
TTCACGTTCCCGATACAGGGAAGCGTATCCTTGAAGTCGGTCTTCTTTATCTTGAACGCCTTTACCGGGGCGATCTCTTCCTCGGCAGGCATCCCGGGCGCCATTTTCTCTTCCGGCGCGGCCTTCTTCTTAAAAAGCGCTTTCTGCACATTCATCGTCATCCGACCGAGGACTATGGCGGCCACTATAACAATCATGATGGTAACTATGAAACGCTGTTTCGACTTCCTGTCTTTCAGGTCCGGCTTAAACTTTTTAAGGTTGATCCTGCTCAAGGCCGGTTTAATGAATGCCAGGGCTTTGCCGAACAAGTCTTTTATGTCTATCTTTCTCATATCTAAAGCACCTCTCGTTTTTTAATTGCGGAAAATATCACTGTTCCTTAAAATAATCCTCTACGCCTATCGCTTTATTGATGCTCGCGAGCGAGGTGTGGCAATCTGACAGCGCCTGCACATACCCGAACTTTTCCTGGGCCAGTTTTATCATGCTCTCTACGACACTGGAATCGGGCACTTCGTCCATGCTTCTCTTGACTCTCAGGACATCCACATCCGTCTGCTGGTATTTGAGCTTGTTGGAAGCCGTCCCAAATTGTATAAGGGCTTTCTCATAAGTAAAGCAACTCTCCATAACCTCGAGGGTGATGTCCTGTTTTATCTTATTCAGTTCCTGCCTCTGTTTATCCAGGTCTATCTCCGCCAGCTGGCGGTCCGAGTAGTAATCAAGTTTATCCAGAAACTTAAACTTGAAACTTGTCGTGTCCGACTCCGTTCCATGATAGGTACTTACAACGGGCGGCCAATGTTCCTTCGTCCTTGATACCTCCACCGTCGAGCCCCAGAAAGGCATGGATGTTTTTATGCCGGCGTACCATTGGGGGCTCATGCTCCTATTGTCGTTGTCGGGACCGGATGCGGGGTTATGATCCTGGTCTAAAGAGGCGTATTCGTCTTTCATAAGGCCCCACATCCCCAGAAGGTCTATCTTTGGCCATCCCTTGGCCTTGGCTATATCGATACCCCGCCTGTAATAATCTATCATCAGTGAATTGATCTTTATTTCGGGCCGGTTCATGAACGCCGCGCGCAGCGCCTCCGAGGAATCGATGTTGACTTTCTTGAACTCCAATTTAGATTCGATCTCCAGGCCTTCCTTCGTATCGAGATTCATCGCCTGTTTCAATATAAGCTCCGCGATGCCCACATCGCCTTCGGCGGAAGCAAGCTGGTATCTAACCTGGCTGGCCTGGGACGTCACGTTCAGGTATTCCAATTTAGCCGCCACCCCGCCTTCGAACTGCTTGGTGACCGAGCCGAATATCTTTTCTACTTCATCGGCGAGTTCCCGCTGTGCTTTCAGGTTCTCTTTGGATTTAGCGAGGCTGTAGAAAGCCTTTTTGACCTGGAGGACAAGGTCATTCTTTATCCTGTCGTAATCTTTCCTGATGACCTCCAGGTTTATCTCCGCCTGCTTGACGCCGAAGTACAGCTCGCCGCCGTGGAATATCGGCTGTTGTCCCTCAATCGACTGTTTTCGCGATATATATCTCCTGGCGTTGACCCGCCCGTCGCCCACCTCAAAATTTATCGTCGCTGACGGAAGCATGTTCCGGCGCGCCTCAAACAGCCTCATCTCGCCCAGTTTGACACTCTTCTGCGCGACCTGCATCTGTATGTTGTTCGCCATGGCTATCTTTATGCAGTCGTCGAGGCTGAATTTCTGCAGCACGCTTTGCTGCGGCAATCCCATATTTATAAGCCCGACTTCCTTGTTGAAACTTTTCTCTTTCTTCTTCCGCCGTTCTTCCTCTCTCTTTTTCCGTTCGGCTTCCCTCTTCTGCTTTTCGGCTTCCTTCCGCTGACGTACGGCCTCCCGCTTTGCCTGCTCGGTCATCTTCTTCCTGCCGCTCACTATATATTTTTTGATTTTTTTATCGCCGGGGGCCGTCAACAGCGCTTCTTCCCACTGCTGGACAGCGGCTTCGTATTTTCCTGAATCATAGTAGAGTTTGCCGGACCGGATAAGCCCTTCCCGGGTCTTGACCCTCCCGGCTTCTTCGCTGACCTGCTCCTGTGAAAACAGGTTTTTCGCGGGCACAACCGATAGGAAAGCAAAAAGGAATAGCAGTAAAACGCCTGATGAAAATTTATGTCGCATAATATTTGGCCGCCGGATCTTATTACTGGTCTTTATTGTTATTCTTCCGATACTCCCGCATGTAATCTCTCATATAGTTCCTGTGGCGCTCTCTGTGTTCTTCCCTGTAGAGCTTGAGATACTCCTGGTGACGCTTACGCCATTCCAGCGACCTCTGCCTGCACGTCTCTTTCCATGAGGAATCCTGTGTCTCTTTGTACTTGAAATAATGCGGGTTCTTATCCCTCCACGTCTTCATGTTATCGAGCTGGCGCTGGTATTGACATTCGAGGGATGAGCAGATGGTCTGGTTGGGCCTGTATTTATTCGGTAGAAACGGTTTGTCGCAGATCCTGCAGAATTTTTCTTCAGCCATAGATTTACCTCGCTTTTTTCGATGCCAGCATTGCCGCGCCAAGGCTTACAGCATCTTCGCCCAGAACGCCGGAAACTATCTTTATCTTATCCGCCAAATCGGCGGATGCCCACTTTTTTACAGTCTTTTCTATGGGGTCCAATACCAGGTTGCCCGCTTTCTCAACTCCTCCGCAGACCATTACAGCGCCCGGCTTATACAGGTTAACCAGGTACGCTATCCTGAGGCCCAGGTTCAACCCGACGGAATGTATTATACCCGAAGCGACCTCGTCGTTTTGCCGCGCCGCCTTTATGACTACCTCTTCGGTAATATTATCGACCTGCCCTTTGGCAAGATCGACTATAGTAGTGCCGACCCCTCTGGCCACTTCGCTTTTCGCCAGCCGGGCAATACCCAATGCCTCGTTCCATGCGCTTAGATATTTTGATCTCCCGTCAGGCTGGCCCCGGGGATCCAATAATACGCCGCGGCCAAGGCTTGAGTAGATGTATAACAGGTTATTTATTGAGGCTGCCGGGTTCAGGAGCTTCTCTCCGAATGCCGCGCAGACAGAGCTCTCTTCGACAACGGTCCCGGCATGGAATTCTTTTTCGATCCTCTTACCTATGGGAAGATATTTATCGTTCTCGATACCGACACCGATCGCCATTATCCTGTCCCGCGTCACTTTGTATTTCTTAACAAGTTCATGTATGATATCCAAACTGTCGCTTCCGATAACTCTGGCGCTCAGACCCGAAGCCAGGATAATATTTCTCCCGAGTATCTTCGCATCCTTATCCGCAAGTATAACTCTTATGCTGTTCTGCCCAACGTCGACGCCTATTATGAGATCTTTCGTGTCATTAGATTTCATTTTTTCACCCTGCTGGTTACCTGCCTCTTTTTTCATTGCCTAACCAAAAAAACGCTCTTGTTAGTAACTAACTTTTGCCATTGAGTATACATAATATTGATGATGTTGTCAAGAAGATATGTTGGTATGGAAAGATTATCTCTTAATAGTGATGCGGACTAAGGTGAGGCCTTTTTCCAGCTCACAAATATCCTGGAATGCCCTTTTTGACAGGTCTATTATTCTACCTTTTTTGACGAGCCTCTTATTCGGCCCCCGGTCGGTTACCACGACTTCCGTGGCATGGCCTGTATCTATGCTCTCTACTTTTAGGACAGTCCCGAATTTATAGAACCAACTCGCGCACGTCCTCTTCTCCGGATCGAATTTCCTGCCGTTCGCCATAGGTTGGTCTGCGCACTCATAGGAGTAGTAACTCGCTTCTCCTATTACAGATGAAGGCAAGCTTACTTTTGTATTAATTACGTCTGCAGTGATGGTGTAATCAGCAATCATTGTAATTACGATCAGGCAAATGAATATTTTGGAAATCGTCATCATTTTTTTCATATAAGCCTGCCAATCTTTTTAAATATTTTTAAAAACATATGCAAAAAAATTGGGCTTTATATTTCTTAACCCAATTAAAAAGTATACCATCAAAACAGTAAATTGGAATCCCCTAAATCATGCTGTTTTATTCCTAACTTTCGATACGAGGTGACGGCTCTTGCAGTTCGTTCATCGTATAATCCCTGTGTAGTATATCAGGGTCTACGGGGAAGGCAAGGCGAGTAGACTCATTTCTAAGCGCGGGATCTACAATTCGGGCCATTCGGGGCTCACGCCTAAAGTAAGCGTTATCGAGTAGTTTTATAACGGCGGGCTCATATCCTCCGTCAGGCATATACGCTCCTCCCTGGTAAAATTCTTATCTAAAATACCACCAGATCCAGCCAAAAGCTCGGACTCCATAATAATATGCTTTGGCGAACCTGAATCCGTCTCTTTTCAGGATATTATAAAATTCCCTGTCGACCTCTTTACGGGTGACAAGCGATCTCACATCCTTATTGAATTGGTAAAAGACATCGTGGATCATCGAGGCATAATAAGTTTTTGACTGTAACGTGTCATCGTTAAGGACCGCTTCCGATGTCCCGAAATAGACGTCCCCTATCTTTATCTTTGGACTACAGCCATCCCAGGCATAGCCGCGCCTATTTGTGCCCTTAATCGTGATCGTTCCGTCAGGATCCAGCCGGACCCATTCATTCTCGAATGATCGGCCTGTGATGGATGATTTATATGGGTAGTCTTCTTTTATGCAGTAGACGTATACGCTCATGGATTTATCTCAAGAGTGGCACCTTTGTGCA
>JAQUSE010000160.1 GCA_028715235.1 Candidatus Omnitrophota bacterium
CGCAAGTATGATTATAAGTTTGCTCCAGAACCCGCCCAGCGGCGGCACGCCGCATATCGACAGAGCGCCCACGAGATTTGTGTAGCCGGTCACAGGCGCCTTCGCTATGATACCCGACATCCTGGTCAGGTCCCTGGTACCCGCGATCTCCTCGATAGCTCCGGAATTCAAAAATAGAAGCGACTTGAAGATGCTGTGGTTAAAGAGATGGAAGAGCGCTCCCAATATCGAAAGAGGCGTTGCTACACCTAAACCCAGGGCTATATAACCTATCTGGCTTATGCTCGAATAGGCAAACAACCTCTTAATATCGGTTTGTCCGAAAGCGAGCAGGCTTCCGATGACCATAGAGGTGACTGCCAGGGCTATCAATATCGAAAGGACCGCGGGAGTCATGCCGAATACATTAAAAAATATCCTTGCCAGCGCATATATGCCGAGGACTTTTATAGATACGCCGGAGAGCATCGCGGATACCGGAGCCGGAGCCGAAGAATGCGCGTAAGGCAGCCACGAATGGAACGGAACGAGCGCGGCCTTTAATCCGAAGCCCATCAGGAAGAGGACGCTGACGAACGCCAATACTTTGGAAGGTTCATTTGCCGCGATGATATCCGCCATGCCGGCCATATTAAGCGTCGCGGTGTGGATGTAAAGGAACGCTATGCCCAGTAATATGAAAGAGGACGCGACCGCGCCCATAACGGCGTATTTGAACGCCGCTTCGATCTCGCCCGCTCCCGTTCCGAAAGCCACGAGGAAATATCCCGCTAAAGCGGCTATCTCCAGGAATACATACAGGTTAAATATGTCCCCCGCTATCAGGACACCGTTGATCCCCGCGAGCATAAGCGAAAAGAGCGCGAAGAATTTCCAGGTATCCGTAAATTTTTTTACATAGCTTGTGGAATATACGGCGATAAAGAAAGCCGCTATATTCACCGTGACCAATAAGAACGCCGACAGGTTATCGATGACAATCGGTATGCCGAATGGCGGAGCCCACCCTCCCACCTTGTATACCAGTATCTTATAGGAGGCCGTATATGAGGCGCATCCGAAAGAGGCTATGACCAGCCCCAGCGCGGCCAGGACGGCCAGGATGCCGCCCGACGCCTTGACCTTTTTACCTGTGATCAGTATAAGAAAGGCCGCGGCAAGCGGTATTATTACAAGAAACGGAGCGTATTGCATAAAACTACCCCTTTAACTTATTTATCTTCGTTATATCGAAAGTGCCGTATTTTTCGTATATCCTTATCGCAAAGACTACAAGTAGAAGCATAACCGAAAGCCCTATCACTATCGAGGTCATGACGATTGCCTGCGGCAGGGGATCCACCATATTAAGCACGGCCTGATCGGAAGCGAATATAGGGGCGCGGCCCTGCTTACGATATCCCGCAAGGATGAAGAACAGGTTCACGGAATACTCCATTATGCCTATACCTATTATTATCTTTATAATATTCCTCTTTCTAAGGACGCTATACAGCCCTATTGAAAAAAGGACCAGGCACATCATATATGCCGCCATATCTTACTCCGAATTCTTATCTGCCCTGGCCAGAAGCGCCATGGCGATGAATATAGCAAAAAGTCCGAACCCCACTATCATCGTTTCCGCTAACGGTATGATGATCTCGCAGCCTTTCGTAAAACCGGTCATCACTACGAACAAAAATGCCAACGCGCCCAGCCCCACAACGAGGCGCAATACATTGGCGTTCAGTCTCTTCAGCGCCACCTCTTTGCCGAAGGCGAGCATGACATGGACAAAAGACAGCGCGACGATGACTCCTCCGGCAAACCCTCCGCCCGGGCCGACGTGCCCGCAGAGCGCGATATACACGCCGTAAAGCAGGATGAACCCTAAAGTTATCCGGGTTACCGTCTTGACTATGAGCGTCATCCCGCGCGTTTGACTATTATTCATCTTTGACTTCCCTGTTCTTGCGCCCTATCTTCCGCGCGATCGCCAGGACGCCGATAATGGCCGTAAATACGATCGTCGCCTCGCCAAGCGTATCGTACGCGCGGAAATGGAGCGTTATAGAAGCGACTACGTTATCTATCTTCGTTATCGCGGCCCCTTCTTCTATATAATATTTTGACACGCCCATCAGCGCCGAACCGAACTTCGGCAGGCCGCGCATAGAAACATAAGCAAGCGTAAGGAATAGCGCGATAAACGCTATCGTGGATATCGTGTTGAAGAACCACCTGCCCGATGTGCTGAAAGGCAGGTCCTTCCTTATCGTGGCGCGTATCAATATTATCAGGCTCAGTATCTCGACCACAAGCTGCATTATGGCCAGGTCCGGGGCTTTTAAAAGCAGGAAAGCCATGGAAAGGCCTATCCCTACGGCGCCGACGGCAACGACGCTCGATAGCAGGTCCTTCACCATGACCGCTATCAAAGCGGCGGCTATCATGAATATCAGGACCAGATGTATCTCTATCATAACCTACCTCAAAAATAATACAAGGAACATCCCGATCATACCGAGAAGGCACCAGACCATGAACGTCGGCAATATACCGTTATGCAAATGTTGAAATATGCCCGTAAAGAAATAGACGATTTTACGGCTAACGGTATAAAGGTCGAGTGTCTTCTCTTCTTCTCTTTTATAGGCATCGCCGAAAATCTTTATATCTTTAATGGTATTATAGAACTCTGTGCCGGAAACTCTGTCGAGCCTGTCGACATCTTCCCCTCCGATGAATGTTCCGACCTTGCGGAATTTTCCGGCTTTCAATACCGCGTATACGGCAAATCCGGCTATTATACCCGCCAGGAGGAGGATGGTAGCCGCTACCGGGCTCCATATCCCTATATACTTTATTGTAAGTCCAAGGGACGGCAATATGAGGAGAGGAAGCGGGATCAAAAATGCGAACGCCCCGAATATGAAACAGACGGAAGCGAGTATCACGACCGGGAACGACATCGAGAATCCGGCCTCTTTAATGTACCCGAAATCCTTGGACGGCCTGCCGAGGAATATAGCGTGGAGAAGTTTCATAAAACTCGCTACGGTAAGCGCGCTGCCGAACATCGCCGCCACAAGCCATACGATCCACAGAGGGTTCTTCGCGGTGCCCGACTCGATTATTCCCTGATATATCATCCATTTCGAAACAAATCCGTTAAACGGCGGGATGCCGGATATCGAAAGCGACGCCACAAGGAAGCAAATGAAAGTTACCGGCATATATCTTGCCAGGCCGCCTAACCTGTCCAGGTCTGTCGTGCCTGCCTTTTTCTCTACGTTCCCGCCCGAGAGGAAGAGGCATGATTTATATACGGCGTGGTTAAGCATATGGAAAAGTCCGCCCGCTATGCCTATAGGGCTGCCTGTCCCGATCCCCAGAACCATGTAACCGACCTGAGACACGGCATGATATCCTAAAAGCCGTTTCATGTCATGCTGGACAAGGGCAAAGACTACCGCGAATATGATCGTAGCGGCTCCGGATAAAGCGAGGATGGAATTAGACACAAAATTCATGGTAAATAGGTGCAGTGACGCCTTCGCTAACATATAGATACCGAGAAGCTTATCTAAAGACGCCGGAAGATACGCTGTAACGGGCGTGGGTCCCGCTTCCGCGACATCCGGCAGCCACGAATGGAACGGCATCGCGCCGGCCTTCGCGAAACACGCTATAGCAATGGAAAAATACGCGGCATATAACGTAAAGCTGTTAAGAGGCAGGTGTATCTTATCCATTGAGAACGTCCCGGTAACAGCCCATATGAGCCCGATGCCCAGCATCATAGCGGCGTCGGTCCCGCCTATTATTATAAGCGCCTTCTTTGCCGCCGCCGAAGCTCCTGCCGTATTCTGCATATTCACCATAAGATATAACATAGCGGCCAGGACGCCCCAGAATACGAGGAGCGCGATGAGATCATTCGAGAATGCCACGCCGAACGAAG
The DNA here is from genome assembly GCA_028715235.1 of Candidatus Omnitrophota bacterium. Classification (GTDB taxonomy): domain Bacteria; phylum Omnitrophota; class Gorgyraeia; order 2-01-FULL-45-10; family 2-01-FULL-45-10; genus JAQUSE01. Next base: position 3,947 of record JAQUSE010000160.1, read on the forward strand.
AGCCAAGCGTGATCATCAGATATCCGAAATACCTGCCTAACGACTTCTCTATGAAACCGAATGAATACAGCGCGACAAGAAAGCCGAATAGCCCGACGCCCATGCCTATGAACGATGACAGGTTATCCGCTATAAAGATAGTCGATTGCCCCGACTGCCAGAATAATGGTTTCCTTATGAATACATAGACGGATAGCGCCAGGCAGGCCAGCGTAAAGAGGAACGCCATCGCCTTGATAGCGCCCTTCATCTTATCCGGCAGCAGCAGGGAAAATAGTCCCGCCGCAACGGGCAAGCATATCAAAAGGAGTAGCGGATTTTCCGTCAACATCTTATAGGATCCTCATCTTCTCTTTCAGCTTCATGGTCTTTTCCTGGGACAGCCGTATCAGTTCCTGAACGCCCATTATCTCTTTATCTTTGCCGTCGACTATCATCATCCGCTCGGTGCAGCAGTAGCACGGATCTATCGCGGCCAGGATTATAGTCGCGTCCGAGACCGTTTCCCCTATGACTGTTTCCCTGAATGTCGGGAAGTTCATATAGGTCGGGGCCCTGATCTTGTGGCGGACCGGCGAATTGGTACCGTCGGATTTGACATAATGGAAGCATTCGCCTCTCGGCGCCTCCACCAACCCTATACCTTCGCCCGGAGGTATGTCTTTCGGCTTTGAATCGATCGGCCCCTGCGGCATCTTATCGAGACACTGCCTTATGATGCTGACCGATTCGTACATCTCCA
>JAQUSE010000161.1 GCA_028715235.1 Candidatus Omnitrophota bacterium
TTCTTGCCGGAAAAAGGAAGTGTCTTCTTCTTAAATAGCGGATCCGTCTCTACATCATTGTCCCTAACGCCTTTTCTTTCCTTCAGCAAGTGCCAGTTGATTATTTCCCAGCTGCCTAAAAGCCCTATATTGCCTGCCTCATCCCCGCTGAACCCTTCCGCTTTTGACAATATAAGGCGCCCTACGCTCTCGTCCGCGAGAAAAAGGGCCGCATGGTCTGTATGCAGGGCTTTTATAGATTCCTTCAATACTAGACCCGTTACCTTATCGAGATCCAGCGACGAACTGACTACGCGACTCAGGTCCAGAAGCACCTTCAACGCATCGTATGTCTGATGGCATACTTTCATGGGTTCTTTACTCACCGACGCCTATCGCAAGGAAATTTTTCAATTTCCTCGACCTGGTCGGATGTCTCAATTTCCTCAGGGCCTTCGCTTCTATCTGGCGCACGCGTTCCCTGGTGACTTTAAAAACCGCTCCTACCTCTTCAAGAGTCCTGGGATAACCGTCCCCTATACCGAAACGCAGTCGTAGCACTTTCTTCTCGCGTTCCGTCAATGTGCTCAATACGTCATCCATCTGTTCTTTTAGCATTGAATACGCGGTCGCGTTCGCCGGAGAGACCGCGCGCTTGTCCTCGATGAAGTCGCCGAAATGCGTATCACCTTCATCTCCTATCGGCGTCTGTAAACTGATAGGTTCCTGGGCGATCTTCAGTATGCCGCGGACCTTGTCCACAGGCATCCTCATCTTATGCGCTATCTCCTCAGGGGTCGGCTCTTTACCGTTCTGCTGGACCAGGACCCTCGACACCTTTATGAGTTTATTTATCGTCTCGGTCATGTGGACCGGTATCCTTATCGTCCTTGACTGGTCGGCTATGGAACGCGTAATGGCCTGCCTTATCCACCATGTCGCGTAAGTGGAAAATTTGTAGCCGCGCTTATATTCGAACTTGTCGACCGCCTTCATAAGCCCTATGTTGCCCTCCTGGATGAGGTCGAGGAACGATAGCCCCCTGTTCGTATACTTCTTGGCTATGCTGACAACAAGCCTCAGGTTAGCCGCGACAAGCTCTTTTTTAGCCTTATTGAACTTTGTCTCGGTCGATTTTATTAGCTTGTAGTGCTCTCTTATCGCATCTATGGGCTCGCCAAACTCCCTTATTATCTTCCGCTTTTGTTTCGATAATTTTTTGACCTCGAGGCGGTTGCCTTTCTTCTTCAGTTTGGAAAGCCTGCCCTCTATTTTCGAATATTCCTCCAGGTATTCCTCTATCTTCTTCACCATCTCGTCGATAACTGTCATGGCGAGATTCATCCCTCTTATCTGCTCCGCGATACTGGATTTACTCCTGGCCTTCCTTAATCCGGCGACAAGGCGCATCAGCCTCTTTCTCAGCTTCGAGCCTTTCAGACGCATATCCGTATTGATATATTCTTCTTCGTTAAGCTCTCCCGAAAGGATCTTATCGACAACCTCCAGGGCCTTGTGCTTAGATATCATCACGGCAAGCACCGCTTCCCTGAACTTCCCTTCGGCAACCTTTATGCGCTCGGCTATCTCGATCTCCTCTTTCCTGGTAAGGAGCGGTATCTGCCCCATCTGCCTAAGGTACATCTTGACGGGATCATCTATCGCCGCGACCCTGGTGACCTCTTTCACTTCTTCGACTTCCTCTTTTTTATCTTCCGCGGCTTCTTCTTCCGCGCCCTCCTTGAGAAGTTCTTCCTCGCTGTCTACAAGTTTTATATTCTCCTCTCCGAGTATGCCCAGTATCTCATCGATCTCCTCGGAAGAGACTATATCGACAGGCAGTATATTATTGACCTCTTCAAACGTGAGGTGCCCTTTTTCTTTACCCAGGGCGATCAATTCGGTTAGTTCTTTCATCCTGCGTTTCCTGGCCGGCGCCCTGTTTCCGTTTTCCGGTGTATCGCCTTTTACCGCCGCTTTCGGCTGGACCTGCGTAAACACAACTCTAAGCCCTCCGCGGCGCTTCGCGTTCTTATATCTTTTCGGGAACATCTTCTTCTTTCTATTCTTTTTGATCATGCCTTCCCTGACTTTACCAGGCTATTATACTCAGTAACAAGCCTTTTTACCTCGTCCTCGTCTTTTTTCCCATGCGCTATCCTGATAGCGTCCTGAAGGCCGGCTAGCCTCTCTTTAACACTATCCTTTTTCATCCTCGCAACACAATCTTCCAGGGCTTTCTCCTTTTCGTGCATCACATCCAATATATTCACTGCCTCCGATACCAGGGCGCTGGCATCGACGCCGTTACCCAGATGATTTATCAGTTTTGCGGCGGTCGCCTGAACGCCCTCTTTCTGCATGGCGTAAATTGCGCTGACCGCGTCCCTGACCGATGAATCCTTAAATTCCTCCGGAGAAACTGAGCGCATTATAGTTTCCGTATAATTTTGCCCTTCTAAAAGCAGGGCGAGCAGCATCATCTCAGCGGCCCTGAAATCCTTCTTTACTTCGGCCGGGACCGCGGCATATCGGCGCTGGCTGTAATCCGGCTTCACTTTTTTAAGTTCGGCCTTCAAGGACTCTTCGTCCACTGATAGCCTTTCGGCAAGTTTTTTTACCAACTCTGACTTCATGACCGCATTGTTTATGCGGGAGATCGTAGGCAGCATCTCGCTTGCAATCGCCGCCTTGCCGTGCGGCTTCTTCATGTCGAAACGCGCGTTCAGCTTGTCCAGTTTGTAATCGAAGAGGTTCTTGCTCGATTTCACTATTTTAAGAAATTCATCGGCCCCGAATTTCCTGATCGCGCTGTCCGGATCAAACCCCTGCGGCAGTTCCGCGATATAGACATTCATGTCTTCGCTTATGAACATATCGAGGTTCCTGAGGCTCGCGGCCTCTCCGGCCTCGTCAGGGTCGTATACCATTATAACGGTATTGGCAAAACGCTTTAAGAGTCTGGCCTGATCGGACGTCAATGCCGTGCCCAGGGTCGCGATTATATTTTTTATCCCGGCCTGATATGGGACGAGGAAGTCGAGATAGCCTTCTACGACAAGCGCATAGCCTTCTTTCTTAATTGCCTCCTTGCTGGAATTCAGCCCGTAGAGGTTCCTGCCTTTGGAATATATCGCCGTCTCCGGTGAATTAATATACTTGGGAAGACTGGCGTCCATCACCCTTGCCCCAAAACCGAGAACTCTGTCCTTCAGGTCTATTATCGGGAAGATCACCCTGCCCCTGAACCTGTCGTAATGCCCTCCCTTGTCGTTCGCTATGACCAGTCCCGCTTTCTCCAGTACGGGGCCTCCAACGCCTTTGGCCTTAAAGTAATTCAAGAGCGACTCCCACGAATCGTTAGCGAACCCTATCTTGAATTTCTTTATGAGCTCGTCGCCGACGCCCCTCGATGCGAGATATTCTTTCGCGGAGCGGTTGTTCATAAGCGAGCTCTGGAAGAATTCCGCTGCCGCCTCGTTGACCTTGTAAAGCTGGCTGGAGATCGGATCGTCGCCCTTCCTTCCGGGAACGCGCGGGAGAGCTACACCCGCTCTCTGGGCAAGCATCTCGACGACTTCCGGAAACTGCATATTCTCATACTTCATCACAAAAGAAAAGACGTTCCCGCCGGCGCCGCATCCGAAGCAGTGATATATCTGCTTGTCGGGACTCACTATAAAAGAAGGGGTCTTCTCGTTATGAAACGGGCAGGTCGTCTTATAATTCCTTCCGACCTTTTTCATCGGTATATAACGCGAGATCGTCTCTACGATGTCCGTCTTCTCCTGTATCTGGTCTATGATATTATCCGGTATTGCCATGCTTACCTTAGCCCTGCCTTCTTACCCTTATAAATCCTGAACATGGGATCACTTCAAGAACGCCTGATCTCTGAATGGAATCCAAAAGCAGGTTCAGCCCCAAAGTGTCGCTGGCCATATGTCCCGCGATGACCACGTTTATATGCTCGCCTTTGGCGGCCTTAAAATGCTCTTCGCTTAAATGCATCCCCACTATAGTACCTACGCCCGCCTGCGACAGCCTGGGGAATATCTTCTTCGGCCCTTCAGTGCCGCCCGTCATATCGACGAATACCTTGCCCGCGTCCTTATCCGGTTCTCCGATCAATATCCTGGGTCCGGCGTTCTTCTCCAGGCCATCGGCATATTCCGGTATGGCCTTTAACATGGATACGACCTGCGCAAGCTTCCCGGGTTTCTTCCTGTCGAACATCTTCTGAAGAAAAGCGGCCACATGGTTATCCGCAGGCGTATGGATGCACATGAATGGCATGTCCAGAAGCCTGGCTATGTCCACGCTCCTGAAATGGTTAGCGCTCGCGACGGACCTGGCGACCTCCTGCATCCTTTCCTTCAGGAAATCGTCGCCGACTTCTTTCGGCACTCCAAGCTTCTGCAGCATCGCGACCTGAAGTTCCATGACATCGTAGAATCGCGCATACGCGATGCCTTCGGGGTGATGGGCTATGACCAAATCTATCGCCTCTCCGCGCTCATTCAACCTGTCGGCGGCCAGCAGTTCCGGCCCCTCCATGTCTACTCCGACCATAACCTTCTTTATCTCTATGCCGGGATCCCCGTAAAGTATCCTTGTGTCGGCGTATGGATTATTCAGCCTTTCACTATCGAACGA
>JAQUSE010000162.1 GCA_028715235.1 Candidatus Omnitrophota bacterium
TGAAAATGCCTGCGCTAAATTCATCCGCTCGCCGGTAGGAGACGCTATCCCCATGGCTCGTGTCAATACCTGCGGTGTTATAAGGTTCAATGTCGCCATCATCTCAAGGGCGTTCTTGAACGTTCCCGTGAAAACCTGTTCGCCGAAATAGGTAGTGACGCCGTCGATCCCCAGTATGGTCTTGCCGATGTTCCATCTAAAGACATCGGTGACCCGTTGGCCTGACTCGAGGATAATATCGTCTTGTTTCCGTCCGATCGCCATGCCGTCTTTCGAATATTTCAGGGCGTCCCCGTTAACTGCATGTCCGTTGACCATGATCGAATCGCGGCCGGTGCTCGTAACCTTGAAACCTCCCAGAACGATGGATTCACCGCGTGCCTGCTTGAAACTGGCGCCGAAGGTGAATACCTGTCCTTCGCCGCAGACGACATTGTTCTGCATCATCGTTATTTCGCCGCGGATAAATACGCCGTTAGCGTCGCGTTCGACTGTCGCGACGTGGCGCTCGGGTGTCTTGCCGCCGGGGCCTGCTCCGCCGGCTGCGGTATTGATCTGCTTGACATATAGTTTATCGATATTAACGGTCGCCTGCTGTATCGTAAGTTTGCCGTCATTACTCAGCATGACGCTCGATCCTTTCGCATAAACAGTCAGTTCCTCGTCCCTGCCGACTTCGGTACCTACCAGGTGCGTATCGGAGGCAAGGCTGACAGCGCCGGCCTCGGATATAGCCAGTTCAAGATTTCCGTCGCGGAGATCGAACTGGCGGTCGCCCATGAGATGGCACTCCGGCATGACACCGGCCGCAAAATGCATCGAAACGTGCAGCGTCTGTGTTCCGTCAGGATTTATGACGGTATGGGTCGCAACGCCGTCCGCATGATTAACATGAGCGATACCGCGCCATATGATCGCCTGGTTATCAAGCGAACTGCCGAAGACCGGCCGTCCCTGTGAAAGTGTAGCCATGTCCGCGTCACTGACTGCGGCAGGATCGACCTTCCTGAGCTCTAATCCCATGACAAACATACCCAGGGACGTCATGGACGGCGCGACATCTGTCGTCGATTCGCCGGCGGAACGCATAGCCATCGTGTTTATTGTCGTTTGTTTATCCATAAACCCGACGCCGCCTATGGCATTCGGCGTTTCCCTGAGGGCCTTTTCTGCCTTGTCTTTTCCGATAAGAAGATCGTTCACGTACGATGCCTTGATATCTGACGTCTGCAGGACGCCGTTGATAGTGAGGCTGTATCGGGCCGTAGCGCCTTCTGCCGCATGGAGCGATGTAAACCCGCCGTTATTGCCGGTCCCGGTATAGACGAACTCAACGCTGCCGTCGACCACCATGGTCTTACCGTCGCTCCTGTCGCCTATGACCGTATAATCGGTGTAGTAGGAATCCGTCTTCGGCTGAGCCGGTTGTTGTCCGCGTCCGCCGGCCGGAGGTTGTGCTCCTTCATAGGCCGGTATATTGATCGCCGTTGTTCCCCGGACACGCATACTAAGCTGGTTATTGAGGAGCCGGATATCAGTTATATCGCTGATGAGGAGAGCTCCTGAGCTATCGTGTGTCCTCATCTGGCCTATGGCTGCGCCGCCGGGCAGCCGTATGCTGCGCGAACCGTCAGCGTTAACCTGCCATTTACAGGTGCTGCCGTCGGCAGCTATGACCGCATTGATGGTTGCGCGGCCGCTGTCCCAAACCGTATATTTGATCCTGAGATTGGAATCACCCATCGGTGTCGTAACGCGCGCATACCCCTTGTGCTCTTCAATTTGTACCGTATTCAGTTTTGACCAATCCAGGTTCCCTGCCGCGTCCAAAAGATTTATCGAGTGCATGAAATGGACCATCCGGCCGCTTTGTGTCACCTTGCCCGCAAAGATCGCGCTTTCGATCTTATTGTTCTTGCCCTCTATAATGATGGATTCTCCGCCCTGAGACATACACTCGACAGTAACGGTCCTGTCCGCTCCTGCCATGCCGCAATAGCGCCCAAACGTGCCGGCGATATCCTGGGTCTTAATGCGGCTACTGACCGTTACCTTCATCATCTTATCGCTGATAACGTATGAATTTACGTTCTTGCCGCCTTCGATGCGATATACATCGCCTTTATTCGTGTTAGCCAGGACCATAGCTGCGGCACTGTCATTGCCGAATGAACCGAAGTTGTTGATAATATTTTGCGCGAGTTGAGCGAAACTGTCGCGTTTTGCGCGGTCGATACGGCCGTCTGCAAGGAGATTCGGACTGATAAGGACAGTCTGGTCAGGCGCGTGAGAGATCGCGCTGATCTGGGTTACCTTCACCGTGCCGTCGGCATGTTCTACCTGCCCCTGGTACAATGCGTTCTTGAACATCTTTGACCGCACAATAAAGGACTGACGGTCTTTGCTCCAATGTATAATAACCTGATGCGGCCGGAGTCCCATACTCGCGAGAACGCGTGTCACTGCGCGTGAACACTCTTCGCGTGAAGCAAGGCCCGGTTTCGTGAGCGCGGGGCCTTCGCCGGTTTCGCCGGCCCGTTCACCGGCTGTGCCGCCGGCCTGCCGCATATCGGTCCGTATTTCCTGTGTCGCGCGGTCAGCGGCCTGGCGTATTTCATTCTTTGTCGCGTTCTTTTCGATATAATTGACGAAGTTGATGAACGCATCCGCAAGATCGTATCTGAACTCGCCCTCTCCGGTGGTAGCCATGGAAACAATGTCGCGTAATAATGCGTGGCTCGCCTCGTAGATTTCGCCGCCCTTCATGTCGTATAAATTCTTTATGCAGAGAGCCAGCGCTTTGCCTGCCGCTCTCCGGTAGTTCGGGTCAGAACACAGCATCGCCTGCATCGCGACACTGAATAATCCCAGCCGCGCGTCCGCGCCGCGCGAAGCGCCGGCCAGCATTGCCGTGATCTCACCGGCTATGTTGGCGACATTGTCGATAGCGCCGGTGCCGGTATCGGTGACGTGCATTGATTCATGCATTGCGGCCTGTCGTTCGAAAGCCGACCCCAGGAGGTCGGTAAGCTGCCCAACCAGCGCATCGTCTTCGAGTAAACTCCTGTCCGCGGCCTTGCCGTTTACCCTGTTCTCGATCGCGCATGCCAGGGCATACAATCGTGAGCCGGCCGGCGCCAGGTCTTTAAGTACCATGCACAGTATCTTTGTCATGGCCTGTACAAAGGCTGCTTTCTTATCCGCCGGCAGGTCACCGCGTATTCCGCCCGGAACAAGGCTTTCGAAGAGCGTGAAATCAGCGGTGCCGTTCCGGATAAGGTTGCGGACCTGGGTGCGCGCATCTTCTTTGCAGCGGTCGGCAAATACGATCGCTAACCTGTCATGGCGGTACGAGATACCGCGGTCAAGACTGACAGCATCAAGAGGATCGCCTTTTACTCTGATCGCATATCCGCCGTCGACGCCATCGATCGCAACGACACCGGTTATGCGGAATACCTTGCCGCCGGTATCCCAATCCATGTAAAGCCCGTTGGTTAAGAGATAGGTCTTATTCAGTACTTCAGTTGCCTTGACAAGCTCACCGACCGCTTCTTTTAATACATCCGCGTTACCCGGATTTGCGCGTATACGCTCGATCTGCGCCTTGACAGTCTTTAAGGTGTTAGAGAATTCTGTTTTTTGATCCGGGGTAAGGCCGGCGATGCCGGTAACGAATGCATCAAGGTCTTCCGCTGTCATCGCGCCGCTCATAAACTGCTGAACAGCCTGTAGAAGAGCATCTCTCATAACAGGATTGGCAGCCGAGTCGAACGTGACCGGTTTGACCGGCGCGAGCGTAGCCGCAGGAATATCGCTCTCGGATACCTGATCGCTTAAATGCATGCCCGTAGAACCCGGCGCCCGGTCGCGCGATGCGGCCGAAGGAGTTAATTTTAATGACTGAGCGGCATTGTCGCGTACAGCCTGCGTTTCACTCTGCGAAGATGCTGCCTTGTTCAGCGCATTGACGAGAGACTTTTGGATCGCAGGGCCGTTAAAGCCGTAAAATGTGTACCCAAGTTTATCTTTCATGCCGCGCACCGCAAAGAATTGTCCGATCGCTTGGGCTGTAATCGCACGGACCCCTTCATCAGAGTCGCTCATGCCCTGAACGAAAATTTTTGCTATCTTTTCCAGGAAATCATTTTGCAATCCGAGGAGCGATGTGAACGTATCGGGACGAGACATGGCCTGGAGCAGTATCTGCATGCCAGCCCGTTTGATCGTGACGTCAAGAGATATTGTAGAACTGAACCACGAGAAGATATTACTGTCCGCATAATGCGAATCAACCTTGAGGCGTTCTATAACACCGTCGATAATCGCGCGCTGGACAACAACATTATCGGTTAGTTCTAGCCCACCGGCCATAAAAAGGATATCAATATCCCCGACTGAAAGGATCCTATCGCTGGCATGTCCGCCTTTTTCGAAGCTGTTTGCTATACGATCGATAATAGCCTTAGCATACGGCGTCCATATCTTTTTCAAATCAGTTTCTACTGTTTCAGACGGTTTTTCTGCGCGCCCGTCGGACTGGGCTGGCTGTTCACCGGTTTCTGTCCGACCGGCCTGTTCCGGACGCGTTTCTCGATACGGAACGACTTCGGCACGTTCGGCGG
>JAQUSE010000163.1 GCA_028715235.1 Candidatus Omnitrophota bacterium
TCATAAGTCAGGATGTCGAACTGGTTCCCGTTCTTGAAGATCCACTTGACCGGGATACCGATTGGATTCCTGAACTTTTTTTCAATGAACGGCCCGCCTACGGAGTCATCGAGCCACTCCGAGATGGTAGCGAGAATTACCTCGCCTACGCCCTTCTGAAAATCCTTTGCAAAGATCCTGCCCTTTATGGGCCTATTAGTCGGCATCCTCTGTTCTTTTGGATACCAGTCCGGGTATACCCCGGTCATGTGCCAGAGGAACTCAACCGTCCCGGCAGTAGTCTTTCCGCTTCTATTGGCGCCGAAGATGGAGCGTATCGACGCGTTACTTAAGTGGAATAGCCCCTGTTTCGGATTCGGCTGGTAGGATATTAACTTCTGCGCCTTCTTGAGCTTTATCTCTTCCTCGAGAAGGTGAAGGTAATAATCCTGGTCGTCCTTTCCCAGCGCCCGGAATTCCTCTTCCGTTAAGTGCCGATTCTGCGAGAGCGCTAAGCCGTCTAAATTCATTAACTATGTCCTCTCCCGATAAACCCTTTGAATACGAGACTGAGCCGATGTTATAGGTCGGCTGGCCTTGAGTTAACGCTCTAACCGCGTCTACTATGGTTTTTCGCTTGTCCTTCGATAAATTCGCCCTAGTGCAATTAACTTCCGCCCACCTGCTCAGCGCCCCTACCAGGGTTTCTCTCAGCGTTTTTGACTTTAAAGCTATGCGTTTATCCATGTCCGCTATGACTTTGGAATATATGGCATTGAATTCCTGGGCCACCGGGCCAGCCTTTTCGCTCCCGGAGATCAAATTGAACAGGTGATCATGATTAATCCCCGCCTGCTTTGCCACCTCATGGATAGGTAAATCCGTTGTTTGAAGCAGTTCAAGCGCCTTAAGGTGCTTTTTGTTCAATCCGCGCGAGCGCATATTAAAGTTTTTGGCCTTTTTCTTTAAAAGCGAGCTTCGCAATTAAAGCTGCTTTACATGTTAAAGTTGATAAATCGCTCATGAATACCTATGGCATTGATAGGTGACTCGCGATTTGCCAACCTCGCACCTCGGATGGGTCCCGTTTGCGTCCTACTCCCACCCTACTCCCCGCCCTTATCGCCACCGAAACCAATAAAAAAGGCAGCCTGCTGTGCACAGACTGCCTTTGCCCTCCCGGAGCTACCGCGAGGGTTTATCGTAGATAACGAATTCACTATCTACGATAGATGCCATAAACCGTAGAAATGAAAAAGACGACCCGTTTTGAGTCGTCCTTAAAATTCGAATATTCGATTTTCGATATAAATATACACTATCAATATCAAAACTCCAAATTCTACGACATCTTTTTCACCTGAGTTCTCATGAGCGAGGGGAAATATATGGATCGAGGGGTCACTCGGCGCACCCTCGCCCGCATTCGCCAGGTACCTGCCCCCAATCCTGTTTAGTGTTCCTGTTCCTGATCATGTATGGCTCATGCGCGCTCAGGTATCCTCTCCATTCATGTACAGGACCAGGAACATGATCATTGTTTGCTCCACGCCTGATACCTTGTATACAGGCGTGTCGCTTGTTTCCTGATTGTCATAGGGATAATCGGGGTCATGCAGTTAACCGTAAGGAGGTGTTGTATGGCAGCGCGTATCATGTTGTTAAAGAGTAAGGGTAATGATCAGCTGTATAATATGCGGCTGATTGAAGGAGAAGGTAAAGACGTATCCTTCAAGAATGTAGTCGGTCCCAATGGCCACCCTATGCTTGGATGGCGCAATGACAAGGGTCATATCTCGATATTCGAGTCCGATCCTAACAGGGCCAGGAAAAGCGGCAATGAGAATGTATCCATAGCGGGTTTAATCGAGGCTATGGGAGGTAAAGGCGCCAAGGCGCTAGTCTAGTATCAGGAACAGGTTCAGAGAGAGACGGGTATTATTACTCGTCTCTCTCATTTTTTATACCAAAGCATACTGCGAAATATCCGAAGGGGGCGATTGAGATGTCCATAACCGATATAGTCAAAGCAAAAGAAGCCGAGAATAAAGGCGAGCCTAATACGGCTCTGACCTGGATATGCAGGGCTTCGATAAAGAGCCCTTCAGGACACCATATAGATAAGGTCACGATAGTCGACAATAGTCTTATCGATATCGTCATGGAACTTAGAGATTACGGCGAGGAGAACCTCGTCGAATTCAATTTTGGAAAGGGATAATTATGATACGTAAAGAGTTCACGTTTCAGGAGAGGTTCGCGGTTAATGAAGATTCAGGAGCATTCGTAATGACTGCCGATGCGGTCGACAAGAGATTCGATGACAGGACGCATGAGGTCGCTCTTCCCAAGAATAGAATCACGATGAGCGATATATACGAACATTCCGAATTCGGCATGTCGGAATATAGACGTGAGCAAAGGCTCATCGCAAGAGCTTATGAGATACGCGGGCGCGGATTCAGACCGCCTACAAGGATACTTTGCAGAGTTTACGGCCCGGATGCTCTATCTCGATGGGTCGAATTATGCGAGGCGCAAAATGGTCCGGACAGTAACTGAATTTGAGCATGAGAGGTGCGAGCTATGCGGTTCTGAAGCACTTCTCATATCTATTTTTTATCGGGGCAGATGGATAAGAATCTGCGCGATCTGTTATGCCCCGCTCGTAGTTGACAATAACAAGGAGCTTGAATATGCCTGCGACTGATCTGTTCCCTGAAGCAATGTTACTCGACATAAGAAGACCTATACCAAGAGATCTGTTAGCAAACGTCAAGACGGCCCGATGTGGCAAGCAGAACTGGCACAGGTGCGATATGGGCAATGCCGATTGTCCTTTCAGATGTGTAAAAGCAGAGCCGGCATTGGTATTGCCTGATTTGAATACGAATATGGATATCGTTGAGGAGGCGAAATGCTGACACAGCGAGATTTGGACCAATTCACAGGAACAGAAAATCACTACCGGCATTATACAAACTATAAATATACCGATGGTGTTAAGTATATGGCAGAGAAAGCCGGAGCATATTGGCTGATAAACGAAATCTTTATAATCACGGCTTATAACAAAAATCTTCAGAGAGACTTTGTTGTCTGGAAACTGAAGAAGACTAAAGACACCGCAGCGATTCTCTCGTGTGAAGATGGAAATTATAACAAGCTGTTTTCGAAAAGGATAGATTTTACTGACTTCCCTCTCGATTCCATATCATTGTGGATCGAAGAGGGCGTCTTGATATTACCAAGCGAGCATTGAGGAGCCTATGCACGAGATATCTACATTCAAGAACAAGCCGATAATAAAGCTGAAGCGTGATGGCGAAGACAAGTTCCCGTTCACCTTTGGCGTCAACAAGGCAAAGCTGATACTCGATAACTATGTCGCTATCGAGAAATTCGTGGCTAAAAACGATAAGGCAGAAGTCGCCCAGGAGAAAGTCCTAATATGACAATGATATCAATAGCCGATACAAAGAATTCTTTATTCCATGGAGGATTTAAGGCATTCCAGGGTGACATCCTGGCTTCCCATGGCGAAATCGATATCGTCTACAGGGAACGATCAAGCACCGCCATGTGCAGTCCTGTCAGAGAATACCGCTCCAAGGTCATCATAGAGCGAGGATCTATGGCTAAAGAGCTCTCATGGATAGATAACAACCTTCAGTATTCGGTTGATTATGGCAAGTATATACAGGACAAACGATTCAAGAAAGAACATTACAGGCGGGCCAGTATTCATGGCAACGACGGCATCATCAGAAAGAATACGGATTTATTCCAAAAATATGAAGGCATGTGCGAGAGTCTGTATGTTCAGGGTCGCCTTATAAGCCAGAGATTTATTTATCCGAACGGACGTATCGCATATTCGCTAAAGCCTAATTCGGCAGATATCCAGATACTTCATCCGAACGGCAAAGTTATTATGAACTTCAAACCGTTCCAGAAGCTTCAAAGCCCCAAGTATCACGGCTCTCCTCTTCCCAATTCTTTCAAAGAATACAGAAATTGTTCTATCGAAGAATGGAATGGTAATGGAGCTCTGCTACAAAGAGGACAAAAGAAGGATGGCAAAAAAGAGGGTTTGTGGATCGAGACAAAATACGTTCATATTCCGAAGCCCATTGTGAAACGAATGAAGGCAAGTCATTTGAGAGAAGAAGGTGAATATGAAAATGAACAGAGAATCGGTACATGGCTTATAGACGGAAAGGAATATGTCTATCATCGAGGTACCGCCATCCCGAAAGAGCTATGGGAAAAGCCCAAAGAAGAGCTCGATCTGAAAGATGTTCTCAAGATTGATAATACGCAGGTTCGCAGTCTACTGCTTGAGAAAGCCGAAGCAACACCCGAGAAGATAGCATCTCTTGGTGAACTGATTCACCAGGCTACGCAGATGATGGCCCGCAGGAAGAAAAAGAAGATGCGGCTTTATTCAGTCAAAGTTCCCAATGATGACCCGATGAAGTTTTTACAGGTCGAATGCCCTTCGACTGATACAAAATATTTCTTGCGGGTTCCCCCTACTGCGACAAAATGCCATGAGGCATTACAGTGGACTTATGGCCGAGGACGCATATTCCAAAAGCAACTTAAGTTCGTGGAGGAAACATGAAAGGTTTTAATATC
>JAQUSE010000164.1 GCA_028715235.1 Candidatus Omnitrophota bacterium
CACGGGAAATCTGATAGGTAAGCTCTACAGCCATCCGGACGCGAAGCCTGAACAACTTATGACGGAAGGCATAATAGGAATAGAGGAATCGAGAAATGAAAGAAACCCGAAACATAAACACCTCGTATTCTATTTTCGAAACCCGAATAACGGTAATGCCCTGCAGCCGCTTTATACTAAGGACAGCAGGCAGAACCCGGACGGCACACGCACACAGGCAATGGTGGCGGTAAGAGGCAGGGTCGACGATTCTACCGTAGTAATCGCGGACAAAAAGCATATATATGGATTTGCTAATACCAATAAACGGTATATCCCGGAGTCATTTTTGAACGGAAAGCCTTTGAAGGGCGCATTGGCGCGTTACCATGAAGAAAGGGAACAGTACTGGGCAAACGCCCTGCGTGGCGAAGGCGAAAAGCGCGGCGACAATCTTCCCGAGGGCGTCAACTCCCACACTAAGATAAGAGGATGCGGCGAGGATATAAGAAAAGCGGTTAAAGATGGCCTGAAGAAGGGAAAGCTGAAAGATGGATTTGATGCCGGGAACCTCATTAGATACCTGGAGGATTGCTTCCGGGAAGGCAAATTGCCCCCGACGAGGCGCAACGAAGCGGAATTTGCTCTTATGCGTTACAATTCGAGCCTCGGCCGGAAGGGCACGAAGCTTCTTTGGGGGGAACAGGACGAAAAATTCGACTCTATCGTTAATGAATCTTTTAAGAAGACAGAGCTCTGTATGGATGTTTTCGAATTCATGGAAGGGCGGCCGCCTCAAGACTACATAGAGCTCTCCGCGTGGATGAGCCGCCAGAAGCAGGAAAAAGAGCTGACGACGAGATATTATAAGGCGAAGCCCTTACCGATCGGGCTGATAAAGAGGATGATGTCGTTATACGGCAGTGAGAATAATTTCAGGAAGGCGCACGGATTTAAGTTACCACGCCTGACAGGAGATGATGCTTTGAGCGATTGGCGCAATCTTGCGCGGGTAATACTATGGGCAATTCTTTATGAAAACGGCCAGAATCGCGAACCTACGGAAAAAGAGGTTGACGATTTTACCAATCCCGGTAACAGAGAGGCGAACGCCCATTATGAAAGCCCTTCCAATGAGTCATTTTCGAAATCCACAAGCATAGGTTATGACGCCGTACAGAAAGCGGCCTCCAGGTATCATGTAGGAGGCATGGCCGCATCCGGTAACGGAGATGGACACGTCATGGAGGTAATGCCTGTAATTTACAGAAGGCTTGGCCTTACACTTAAAAAGAGGATTGGCGGTGAATCGCTTGGTATCAGGGAAAACATGGTGCGTGCCATTTACAAGGTTATTCATAAGGAGGAACTCGGAGGGAGAGAACCGTCGGAAGGCGAGATCGATGCTTTTACAGGCGAGGCAGGCATAGAGGCCGGAAGAAAGGCGGATATAATTGCCCCGACGCTTACAGAGCTGGGCGGCGCGATTCGCGAAAGCTTCAGGAGCCATCCTGAACTCGGCGGCTATAAGGCTTTTATCGAAGGCCTGGGATACAGGGTCAAACTGCCCCTGAGTTATCCGGGAGCGTTACTTGAATCCTTGTACAAGGATTTACATGGAGAAAAGTCGACAGAGGAACAGCTGTATGAATTTGCGACCTCTAGAAACCGAGGCGTACGCCTGAACTGGAAAGACCTCTCTCGCGAGACGATAAACGGCGCAAGAAGGTTTTACGGCAACGTGCCGGGCGTGGCTCTCTGGCTCGGTTTCATACCCCTCAGGAAAGTCAGGCACCATCCGCTCGAAAGATGGTCGGTTTATTGCTGGGAAATATATATATTTTTATACGGCAGGCTGCCGTCGTGCGAGGAACTCGATGGATTTATGACGCCGGAGGCGAAGAATGCCGCGCTACCTTCAGATGACGATTTCCGCACTAAAGGCAGGGAGGACCTGGTAGAGTATAGCAAATATCATGGCGGCGGATTCGAAGTGGCGGAAAAACTGGGTTTATCGTATGAGGTGCCGTCTTATACCGATCTGGTATTCGGCAGAGTTGACAGTTTACCGAAAGCAGTAGCCATTATCGCGGCAGGGGTGCGTGTTGAATCCCTTGGAGGTAAAGAGGGGATAGCCAGGGGAAAAGAGAACCAGAGAGAAGTAATGCGCTATAGAAGCGCTCAACTATTACTGGAAAGGACGCTGAAAGAGAAGCCGGATAGCGTGCGTGCCGCTATTTCCTCAGCGGATAGCTACACCTTTGCGTGCTTTCTCAAGGATAATTTCGGCGCGATTGTAGCTAAACAATTGGGCCTGAAGCCGCGAACAAAGAAGAAGGCCGCGACTCTCGATACAAAAGACCCGGCTATCGGCTTGCCTGCCAGTCAACATTATTTAGAAGAAGTAATATGGTCTCGCAGGCAGGAACGGCTTGAAAATATACAGGCGTTGATAGAAGATGGCATGAGGAATAGAGCGGAAAGGCCGTCGGGCGCCTCCGCAAAACTCAAAGAAGATTTTGAGGCGCTGGGACTTTTACTGGACGATTGGCTGTATTTTGGGTCTCAATATTTTGGAGACGGAAACGTCGAAAAATTGGAAAAGCAGATCGGCCGCTTAATTAATGATTACCTGAACGGGCAATATATAGTAAATACGGCAAGAGAGGCGCGCGCAAAGGCGTATCTCAAAAGTCTGCTTGGATTGACGCCTCTGCGGCCCCAGGACACCTCTTACTCCGCGGCACCCGGCGAAACCGGCCCTGCCCTCATCCTTCCCTCGACCCGCACGATTGCCGGATGGCTCGGCATACATAATGAATATGTCCTCGGATGGTTCGCGGCTGTCTGGCCGGCGGAGATAATATTCTCTGCAATCCCAAGATTATTTGTCCGGATGCACGTAAACAAGCCCGGAGAGCATGAAGTGCGCCTCTTCGGGGCGCGCGCCATATTTACCGCGACTTTAATCTCGATCGCGCTGACCGTATCCTGGCTATTCCTCTGTCCATTCCTCATATCCGACATGCCGGCCCTATTTGTAACGGCCTCCGCGTTATTCGCCAACATCGCCGCCCACGGCATCTACAATACCATCATGATCTATACCGGCGGCCCGATGCTGAGCATTCGCCGGCAGGCGCATAAAAAGGTGAGTGTCTTCGATGCGCCTACAAAGGCTAGCCCAAAAGAGTGGGAACGCGTGAGAGAGATGATCCCCGCCGGTCTTATTAAGCCTGAGGGAGGCTTGAAGACAAGAGCGAGGCTTCTTACGACAGAAGAGAAGACACGGCTTAAAATAGACGCGGCCCGCGGTAACACCGCCGCAAAGGAAGCATTAGCTGTGAATGTGAAAGGGGAAAAAGGCTGGGAGTTGGTAAGGGCGGTCATCCCGGATCTTGTATTGCCGGACGGTGGGATTGTCTTAGAAGTAAAGTGGGCTGTCATCAGGGCACCTAGAATTCTTACTCGGGATGAAGAGATAGCGCTTGCTAAATTGAAAGACAAAGGCTACATAGCCGCTGTAGATGCCCTTGTTTTGACAAATATGGGTTTGGCTGTTACGCAGGCAATGCGGATTTGTCGAAATCCGCGATATGAAGACCTGGGCCTTGAGATGGACGATATAGTATCCGCGGCCGTTTACGGGCACAGGGCAGGAACGGAAGATTTTGCGGGCCTATACAGGGCCGCTGTTTTGTATGAGCATAACATGGGATACCCGTTCTCGACTTATGCGTCCCGGCTCGCATACGGCGCCGCACAATCTTACGCGGAAGAAGAGTTGAAGAAGAGAGGGAGAGATCTCCCTATCAGGCGTTATCGAGGCGAAGAGGCGAGAGGTGGTATACATGATAACTCTCTCGTTTTTGGCGTCGTCGAAGAAACTATTCTGGACCGACGGTGGATGAGAGACGATCTGATGAATATTATAAGCAAGACGCTGAGACAAAGAGAGCAGACTGTTATTATATCGAGGTTCGGCCTCGTCTCCGGTGAACCGCAGACGCTGAGGGAAATAAGCTCTTTAATGGGGATCACAAAAGAACGTGTACATCAGATCGAGGCCAGGGCATTGGACAAGTTAAGAAAAGAAATAGAACGAAGAAGAGGCGCAAAAAAAACAACAGGCCTCATCCTTCCTTCGACCCGCGCCATCGCCGAAAAGCTCGGCATACATAATGAATATGTCCTCGGATGGTTCGCCGCGGTGTGGCCGGTCGAGATAATATTCTCTGCAATCCCAAGATTATTTGTTCGGATGCACGTAAACAAGCCCGGAGAGCATGAAGTGCGCCTCTTCGGGGCGCGAACGATATTGGCCGCGGCAGTCCTTTCGTCCGCCGTTACGCTCTCCGGCCTATACCTGTTCTCATTCCTGTTATCCTCGACGCCTCTACTTGTTGTTATTTCATCGGCGCTCTTCGTTGCTGTCATGACCCACGGCATATACAATACTCTCGCCGCGAGGCTCAGCCCGACGATGCTGACTGCGGAAAAGCCGTATTATGGAATCCTATCTCATAACCTCCAGAAAGTTCTTTTTGAGATCGATGATTATGGTGGCCCCTTTGAAAAAATCAAGTCCCAAAAGGCCGTCCAC
>JAQUSE010000165.1 GCA_028715235.1 Candidatus Omnitrophota bacterium
TGGGGCCGCCCATACGGATATAAGTTCCCCGGCTCGCACGGCGATTACGATCTTTATTCTACGGGGAAAGACGGGGTAGAGGGCGGCCAGGACGACGTAATAAGCTGGGAAGAAGAGAAGACCGAAACGCAATGAGCTCAAGGCCCGCGTTTACCCTGATAGAACTGACCCTGGTAGCGGTCATAATACTTGTGCTTTTAGGGCTCTCCACGCCGCTCTTCAAAAGATCGTTCTCAGACCTCGCTGTCAAAGACGCGGCTTACAATATATCCAAGCTTATAAATTATATCCAGGAAAAGGCTGTCCTCGAGACGAAGGCTTTTAAACTCGTATTTGACTTCGAGAAAGGCAGGTATCGCGTCCTTGAGGCAAGCCCTTCCGCCGGTCAGCCCGAGAAAAAGATAACAGGCAGGTTCGGCAGGATCTTTGACCTGCCCCAGGGCGTTTCGTTCAAAGCGCCGAAAAATTTTATAACATTTTATCCGGACGGCCATTGCGACGAAGTGGATATAGACGTCTTCGCCAGGGCAGGGATCGGATACAAGATAAGCGCGAAAGGCTTCGGGAGCCTTACCCGGATAAAAGAGATAAAAGATGCCGAGTAGAATAAGAGGTAAAAAGGGTTTTCTCTTGTTGGAGGTGATGATAAGCATAATCATACTGACGGGGGGCCTCCTCTTCGTCACGCGAGTCTATTCGACGTCAAAGATCGCCATCCAGCGGTCGAAGGCCCTATTCAAATACAGCCTTCTATTGGAAGAGGCCATGTTTGAGATCGAAGAAAAGTGCGAGGCCGAAAAGGGAAGGAACGAGAATGAGTTCAAGGACGACAGGGACTATCTCTGGGCCTCGAACGTTACGGCGATAGTGGAAGACGACAGAGAGGATCCGAACCTTAACGCCGTGACGATGGATGTCTACCGTAAAAAAGGCTCCGGGGCCGACAGGTATTCTATAACAAGCTTTATAGGTAAACCGCAAAAGTGACCGCCATGGATATGGAAAGACACAAAGACCGGGAGAAGGGTTTTACGTTCGTAGAGCTGATCGTCGCCGTTACGATATTTTCTATAATCGCGGTGAGCATCTATTCCACATTCAGCGCGGGCCTGAGGGTGTGGCGCAAGACCAATCCGGTGATAGAGGCCAACCAGTCGGCGAGGTTCTTTTTCAATATCATAGCCATGGACCTTAAGAACGCCGTCAAATATACGGCCGTGAAGGATGAACCGAATTTTGAGGGTGACGACAAGAGAATAGCTTTCATCACGCTTGTCGATATGCCGGCAGAAGACGGCCGAGCGCGCAAAGAGCTGGCGAAGGTCATCTATGAACTTAAGGCCGTCACAGAGGAAAAGAAAGAGAGATATGCGGTTATCAGGTCCGTCGCCGCCGCCGGAGAAGCCCTCGACGAAAAGAAGGCGTTTCCGTCGGAGGTCATGAGCGTCGCAAGCGAAAAAGATTTCGGTTTCAAGTACGCTTATATCGAAGGATCTCCCAAGGATAAAGAGTATTCATACCAGTGGAAGGATGAATGGGAAGAGGAAGACAGGACGAATATACCGCGTGGAGTGAAGATAAAAGCAGGCAGCTTCGAGAAGACGGTATTTATACCGATGGGCAGCCTGGGTGACATAATATAGGAAAAGGGCGCTAAATGATACGGGATAAAAAAGGCACCATACTCGTAGCGTCACTCTGGATGCTGGCGATATTGTCCGTGCTGGCGATCGGGATAGGCTTCCGCATGTCTATTGAGGCGCGCCTTAGCAAATACGCGATGGATAAGACCAGGGCCTTGTTTATCGCCAAGGCCGGCGTATATAAGACCCGGGAGTTCCTGTCCTGGGACGCCAACGACTTCGATTCCATGACTGAATGCGGTGTGATGTTGATAGCAACTGAGGACAAGACGGCCCAGCTGTCGAAAATGTTCACCAATGTCGCTGTAGGCTCCGGGAATTATTCCATCGGCTACTTCCAGGAAGGGAAAGATTATCCCGGAATGATGGACGAAGAGCGGAAGATAAATATAAATAAAGCTTCCCAAAGGGTGCTTGAAACGCTTTTGGGCGAGGATAATAAAGGGATCGCGGCGGCTATAATAGACTGGCGTGACGCGGACGACATGACTTCGCCCGGCGGCGCGGAGGATGACGATTATTCGGACCTCGGTTACGCCTGCAAGAACGAGCCTTTCAGCGTCATAGAAGAGCTCATGCTTGTGAAAGGCATGGCGCCGGAGATATTTGACGCTGTCAAAGAATATATCACGGTATACGGTCCCGACGACGCCAAGGTGAATCTGAATACGGCGACCGAAAAGGTCATACGCGTCATCGGGCAGTCTACCCTGCCTCCGATATCCGATATCGTGATGAATGAGATCGCCTCCAAGCGCTGGGGCAAAAAAGACGAGCAGGCCATCGGGCCCGAGAGCGAGACGGTCTTTACCGATGAAAACAGCATCAAGGATATATTGAACCTCGGAGGATACGAGACCGATTTCGGAAGCATAAGAAACTCCTTTACAACGAAGTCGAGTTATTTTAGAATTGAATCGAAAGCGGCGCTGGATAGGTCCGGCGTTGAAAAGAGGATCGTTTGCGTCGTCCAGAGAGACGCTCAGAAAGGGACAATATTAATATCTTATCGGGAGTATTAGACGCCCTTAAGGACCTGTTCGGCCTCGAGAAGACCGTTGTGGCGGTAGAGTTGAACGAGGGTTATATAAAGATCGCCGAGATGGCCGTTTTTAAGGGTCGAAAAGAGCTTGTCCGTTTATCGAAGAGGCTTCTAACGGCGTTCGCCGACAGCGCGATATCCGAAGAGATAGACGGCATATTCGATTCGCTCGGCATATCCCACCGCAAGATCCGCTTGAGCGTGCCAAGGCATCTGGTGACGGTAAGGTTCCTGAGGCTCCCGTCGTCCGATGACGGAGAGATAAAGAAGATAATCAAGCTCGAGGCCCTTAAGTACGTCCCGTATACGGACGAGGCCGTTATAGCCGGCTACAGGGTAGTGGAGCGCTTTGAAGACGGATACTCGAGCGTGCTCCTGGCGATCGCGCAGTCGGAGACCGTTCATCGCCTGGTCGGAATACTGAAAAAAGCCCGCCTAGACGTCGAGGATATAGCTCTGGGCTCTGAAGGCCTGCTCATGTGGTGCGCTCTTACTTCCGCCGCCGCGCCGGAAGAAGCGGCGCTGGCTGTTAACATAGACCCCGCCTATATCGACATCGGCGTGATCGCCGGCGGGAAACTTATCTTCACGCGGGGCGTCTCATACGACGTTAAGAACCCGATCTCTAAAGAAAAGATCGTCGACCAGGTGAAGATGTCGATGATGACCTACCGTAAAGGGACGCATGATCCGGTGAAAAAGCTCATCCTCTGCGGCGCGCAGGCCGCGCCGGAGGAATGCAAAGCCCTCCTCGAGACTCAGCTGAATATTCCCGTCGAGATCGCGGATCCCATGAAGGATGTTCCCGTAAACTCGTCCGCGCAGATAGAGCCGGAGGGGGCCTCGTTCGTCGAGCTTCTCGGCCTTGTATTCAAAGCGGAAGATATGAGCATAAGCCTTATGCCGGAGGCGTTGTCAGATGAGCGGCGGACGCTCCTCGTTAAGAAGAATATCATATTCGGCGCCGCTTTGATATTGACGATAGTATCGGTCGCCGTCGGAATAGCGGCCAAAAAGCTGGGCGATAAGACGGGCTATCTCAAAAAGATCGATTCGGAGTTGAGTTCGGCAGGGCCGAAGGTACGCAACGCGAAGAAGATGCTGAAGGATATCAATATCGTAAAGGAAGGCCTGAAGAAGAAGCCGCTAGCCATAGATATCCTGCGCGAGGTCCACAAGATAACGCCGGATAACATATCGTTCACGATGCTCGATTACGAGAGAGGCAGGTCGCTTACCGTCAGGGGAAGCGCGTCGGCGCTCGGAGATGTCTTTGCGTATGTCTCTATCCTCGAGAAGTCGCCGTATTTTGAGAATGTGAAAGTGAAGTACGCCACAAAGAGGATAACGGCCGGGAAAGAGGTGGCGGATTTTGAAGCGACCTGCGCCCTTACGCCCATAAAATAGGCGGGCACCCAATACATGTTCATAAAGAACCTGAGCAAAAGGGAAAAAACCATAGCGGCCTTCGCGGTATCTATGATACTCGCCGCTGTCATATACAGCTTTCTGGTGGATCCCATATTGTCGCGTTGGAGGACGGCAGACGATGATATAAAGTCCGGGGCGGTCATGCTGGAAAAGGACATGAAGATGCTCGCCGCGTATAAAGATATAGAAGCGGATTACAGGAAATATTCAAAGTATGTAAAATCGGCGAAGAGCGAAGATGAATCTGTAGCCGAGGTATTGACGCACATAGAGACCATATCGCGCAACGATTCCTGCCTGATCGTGAATATTAAACCCGTAGGGGCCAGGAACGTCGGCTCATACAGGGAAGTGCTCGTAGATGTCACCGCCGAGGCGACGATGGAGAATTTCTCGAAATTCCTTTACGACATAGAAAATTCGCCCAACATGATCCTGGGAGTGCGGCGGTTCACATTGAA
>JAQUSE010000166.1 GCA_028715235.1 Candidatus Omnitrophota bacterium
GGATGCGGAAGGAAGAGCGGGAAATATTTTCCCCGTCCGGAAACATGTCTAGGGACGGGATCCCGTCCCTAGGATTACTCCGGACGGGACAGTGCTTAGGTTGAACTAAAGACGACCAATATTATGACACCATTAAACAATAAAGATCATCTATTCGGAAAAGTCGCAGTGTTTATTGATGCGGCAAATATCATACATTGTTATAAGGATACCGAATGGAAAATAGATTTCAAAAAGTTGAAGAAATATTTTGAATCTAAATGCACATTAATCGGCATATATTATTATAGCGCGTTCTTTGAAGAGTCTATGGGACAGAAGTCATTCTTTGAGATGCTGAGCAGAAAAGGATTTATCTTGAGGGTAAAGAGGATCAGGAAGATTACAAATGAAGATGGAGCAATAACACTAAAGGGCAATTGTGATACCGACATGGTAGTAGACGCGGTATCCTGCATCGATAACTATGATACGGCAGTTATAATGAGTGGAGACAGCGATTTTGTTTCCTTAGTCAATCTTTTAAGGGGGAAAGGCAAAAAGGTTGTTATCATTTCAACGCGATGGCATGTTGCTAAAGACTTGATTCAGGCAGCGAACCATTATTTCGATATCAATAAGTTTAAGCCAGCGTGGGAATTTGACAATAAGCCCTAAAATCACAAAACCCGCTTGCGCCTTACGGCTAACAAACGGGCCTCGGATGACTTGTCTGGTTATAAGTATAGTACAGGATAGCGTTTTTGTCAACCTGTAATAACTGAATTTTTTTTACTTAACATTTCAAAGGAGCGATATGAAAATAAAGCCGAATCTGCAGTTCTCGGTCCTGTGTGACGACGTGAGGCAGGAGAATAACGGTAAGTTCATACTCATCGGGCTGTTCGAGGCGATAAACGCGAGGAAATTTCCCGCGACGCATTACGCTCTCTTCGTTGTGAACAGATGGTGCAAGGGTGAGGGCACGTTCACCCAGAAGATACGCATAGTGAACCCGAAGGACAAGTCGGTCGTTTTTCAGACCGATGAGCAGGTCTTCGAGCTTCCGGATATCGATAGGCATCATACGCTCGTATCGCGGTTCAACAATCTAGTATTCCCTAATCCCGGAAAGTACTGGGTCGAGGTGCTGTTAGACAATGAACTTATTTTGAACTATCCGATAATGTTAAAAGAGGCCAAATAGAAAAGTTAATTGTGTTGATTGCGTTTCTTGAGTTTATTGCGTTTAACGCAACAAACTCAATGAACTCAAAAAACACAATAAACTGAAAGTGAAAAGAGATGAATCGAATCGACGAGAAGTTTGGGGAGTTAAAAGCGGCTGGCATGAAGACGTTCATCGCCTATATCACTGCGGGCGATCCTGACCTTGGTACGACCGCGCGGCTCGTGCGTGCCCTGGAAGTGTCCGGAGTCGACATATTGGAGCTCGGCATACCGTTCTCGGATCCCGTCGCGGACGGGCCGACGATCCAGGCCGCGTCCCAGAGGGCTCTCCGGAAAAAAGCCTCCTTGCGTAAGATATTCGAAATGGCCGGGCGTTTAAGGAAAGATACCGCAATCCCAATGGTCTTCATGACGTATTACAATCCCGTCTTCAAATACGAGGTCAGCCGTTTCTTCAAAAGCTGCAAGCGGCACGGCATTGACGGCGTCATCATCCCGGACCTGCCTATCGAAGAAGGTAAGGAAGTGATAAGGCTCGGCAGGGCGAGCGGAGTTGCGACGATCTTCCTGATCGCTCCTACTTCCACGGCTGACAGGATAAACAAGATCGCCGATAGTTCGCGGGGATTCATATACTATGTATCGTTAACCGGCGTTACCGGCGCAAGAAGGACCCTCCCGGCGGAGACCATTTCCAGGATCAGGTCGATCAAGTCCGTTACAAGAAAACCTGTGGCTGCAGGTTTTGGTATATCGAACGCAAAACAGGCCGGAGCGATAGCGCGTGTCGCTGACGGCGTTATAGTGGGAAGCGCTATAGTCAGGATTATTGAGGCTAACAGGAATAATCCGAAAAGGATGCTTTCGGAGGTTTCGCGGTTTTCGAAAAAACTGGCGGAGGCCATACATGGGACCTGAAAAACGTGATAAGTCCGGTAACGGCAATGTCTATGCCGTGATACTCGTAGGCGGCAAAGGGGTGCGGCTAAGGCCTCTGTCCACAAGCGCCAGGCCGAAGGCGTTCCTATCTATCACCAGGGACCGCAAGACTATGTTCGCCCGTACCATCGATAGGGCCAGGTGCATAGTCCCGGCAGAACAGATAGTAGTGGTAGCGAATAAGGCGCATACCGGGCTCGTCTTAAAAGACCTGCCGAAAATAAGGTCTAAGAACCTTATTTTGGAGCCGATTTCCAGGAACACGGCGCCTGCCATAGCATTGACCGCGTCTATCCTTGCCAGGAGGCGGCCGGACGCCATTATGTTCATACTGCCGACCGACCATTATATATTGGACGAGAAGAAATATCTCAAGGCCGTAAAGACGGGTATAAAATTTATTAAAAATAATATGGATAGCGTGATCATTCTGGGCGTCAAACCCGATTTTCCTTCGACAGGATACGGATATGTAAAGATCAAAGGGAAAAAGCCCGGCGATGGCGCATTAAAGGTCGAGAGATTCGTTGAGAAGCCGGATCTGCCGACGGCGCAAAAGTACCTGGAGAGCGGGCGCTATCTATGGAACACCGGCATCTTTATATTTTCAGCGGCCTGTATCCTGGAGGTGACGAGGAAGCTTGCGCCGAAGATCTACAATGCGGTAACGAAGATGCGCCATAAAGGCAACATGTATGACTCTCTTCCCAACATATCTATCGATTATGCGATAATGGAGAAGGTGGGGAACATGTACTGTGTTAAAGGCGACTATAGATGGCATGACATGGGAAGCTTCAAGACGCTGGAGTCGATATTGAAGCGGGAATCGCGCAAGTTCGTTTCGAGGGGCGGAAAGATAGTGAAGATAATATGAGAATACTTGGGGTGGACTTCGGGTCAAAGAGGATAGGCATCGCCGTAAGCGACGAACTTTTTATCACAGCCCAGGGCGTAAAGACATTGGTGCGCCGGAGCCTGGAGCAAGACCTGCGCGAGATCAAGGATTTTATTAAAGAACACGGCGTAATAGAGGTGGTTGTAGGCCTTCCTCTTAATATGAACGGCACTCACAGCCAGAAGACCAAAGAGGCGATGGAGTTCATGGAGAGCCTTTCAAAAGCGGTGGATGTCCCTGTGAAGACCTGGGATGAACGCCTTTCGACCGTCCAGGCGGAGAGGACGCTTCTGGAGGCGGACTTAAGCCGCGCAAAAAGAAAAAGGGTCATGGATAAGATGGCGGCTCAGGTGATATTGCAGGGATACCTGGATTCGCGTAAGAAAGGATAAGCGGATGTATAAGATAGATATTCTGGATAACGGTTTAAGGGTCGCCACTAAACCCCTGCAGCATATGGAATCGGTCTCCATAGGCGTCTGGATACGCGCCGGCGGCAGGTATGAGAATGTGAAGACGAGCGGCATAAGCCATCTTCTGGAGCACCTCCTGTTCAAGGGCACGACAAAGCGCGACATGAAGACGATAAAGCAGGAGATCGAGGGGCGCGGCGGAAGTTTCAACGGATTCACGTCGGAGGAACACACCTGCTACCTCGTCAAGGTCCTTTCCAAGGACGCCGAGCTCGGCATAGATATATTGAGCGATATGGCGCAGAATCCCAAGATGGCGCCGGAAGAGATAGAGAAAGAGAAGAGCGTAATAATCGAAGAGATCAATATGTATAAGGATATGCCTTCGCACTATGTCCATGAGATACTGGCTGAAGAGATGTGGCCGGACCAGCCGCTCGGGATGCCGCTCGCCGGGACCGTGGAATCGGTGAAAGCCATAACGAGGGACGATCTAGTCTCTTACAAGGATACCTATTATAACTCTGCCAATATGCTGCTCATAGGGACGGGTAATATAAAAGAAGATATCCTGGCGAAATTAGGAAATAAATATTTTGCCGACGCTAAGGGAAAGAAGTCCCCCGCGTTCACAAAGGTCATTACGCGGCAGGAGGCGCCTCGCATCGACCTGCGCACAAAGGATACGGAGCAGACGCATGTAGCGATCGGTCTCCACGCTGTAGACAGGTTTCACCCCGACAGGCATACGTTGAGCCTGTTGAATATTATTATGGGGGCCAACATGTCGTCGCGGCTATTCCATATAGTGAGAGATGAGATGGCGCTCTGTTACGAAATATCCTCGACCATCAGGAGATATGATGATTGCGGCGCGTTCATAATAAGCGCAGGCGTGGACGATAAGAAGCTCATCGAGGCGCTTGAAGTGATCCTGCGCGAGACGGCGAGGATGGGGAAGGAGCCGGTTTCCGGAGAGGAACTGCGAAGGGCGAAAGAGTTCTATAGGGGCCAGTTATTGTTCGCGCTTGAGGACACGATGAGCCATATGCTGTGGCTGGGCGAAAAGATCATATCCGGCGAGAAGGACTTCAGCATAGCGGATATACTGAAACGCATCGAGGCGATAACCGCGGAAGACATCATG
>JAQUSE010000167.1 GCA_028715235.1 Candidatus Omnitrophota bacterium
CGGCGATAACGTAAGCTTCGAAGTAGTTCTGATAACCCCGATAGCCATGGAAAAAGAGTTGAGGTTCGCCATACGTGAAGGCGGACATACTGTTGGCGCAGGGGTCGTAACCGAAGTCATAGAATAGAGAAGAATATGGCGCAACAAGAGATTCAAAAAATCAGGATAAAGTTACTTGCTTATGACAACAGGCTATTGGATCTGTCCGCGCAGGAGATAGTGGAGACGGCCAAACGCACCGGTGCCGGTGTTGCCGGACCGATACCTCTCCCGACCAGACGCGAGATATTTACGGTCTTGAGGTCGCCTCATGTGGACAAGAAGTCCAGGGACCAGTTCCAAATAAAGACACATAAGCGGATACTGGATATAATAAACCCGACGGCAAAGACTATCGATGCCTTGAAGAAGCTGGACTTACCGGCCGGCGTTTATGTGGAAATAAAATAGTTCATAGCTGATTGTTCGTAGTAGATAGAAGGGGAAGGCATGATAGGATTATTGGGTAAAAAAATAGGAATGACGAACATATTCGATGAAAGCGGCAGGAACATCCCCGTCACTCTCGTCGAAGCAGGACCATGTTATATCCTCCAGATCAAGACAATGGAGAACGACGGCTACAATGCCCTGCAGATAGGCTTCGGCGCGAAGCGAGAGAAACTTGTCAATAAACCCGATAAGGCAAGATTCAAAAAAGCCGGCGTTGACGCGGTCCGTTTCGTAAAGGAATTGAGGGTCAATGATGTCGCGCCTTATAAGCTAGGGCAGAAGATAGAAGTGGATGTATTTGCCAAAGGCGATTACGTTGATGTCGTCGGCACATCGATCGGTAAAGGATTCCAGGGCGGCGTTAGGAGATGGAATTGGAAGGGCGGTCCGGGCGGGCACGGTTCGATGTTCCACCGCGCCGTAGGCTCCATCCAGTCCGGCGCAAGACTTGGCAGAGTGACAAAAGGGCATCATTTGCCCGGGCATATGGGTGTTGACAGGATAACGATACAGAATCTGGAAGTCCTGGATGTTGATAAAGAGAATTCTCTTATAATTATCAGGGGCTCGGTTCCGGGGCATAAGAACAATTTTCTTGTGGTTAAGGAAGCCAGAAAGAGGCCAAAAGGATTCGTAAAGGCCAAAGCCGTACAGGTCTCATCTAAGAAGAGCGTTAAAGCCACGGTCGGCAAGAAAAAATAAAAGTGAGCATATGAAATCAAAGACAAGAGCACAGAGGACGAAGACAAGAGCAGATTTAAAAAAGCGGGTATCTACAGCTAAGAAAGCCGCTCCCGGCGAATTTAAAGGCTTCTCCATACCTATTTATAATGTCAAGGGTAAGGAAGTCGGGACGTTTGATTTTAATAAGAAGATATTCGACGGGGAGGTCAACAAGAAGATCCTCTACCAGGCTATCCTCATGTATAACTCGAATAAGCGCCAGGGAAATGCCGCGACTAAAACGAGAGGCGATGTATCGGGCGGTGGGAAGAAACCTTTTAGACAGAAGGGTACGGGAAGGGCTCGCGCAGGTTCTACGCGTTCACCTCTTTGGAGGCACGGCGGCACCGTATTCGGTCCGCACCCGAGAGATTTCCATTACAGCATACCGAAACAGATGAAACGGCTGGCATTCCTGTCGATCATAAATTCGAAGCTTAACGACAATAAGGTTATAGGCATAGACTCTTTAGTCCTGGAGGAAGCTAAGACTAAAAAATTCAAAGGCATAATGGATGCACTGAAGCTCCAAGGAAAGAGCCTGTTCATCCTGGACGCCGTAGACGAAAAGATAATGAGGGCGTCGAGGAATCTCCAGGAGGCCGATATAAAAAATTACAGGGATTTCAGTACGCTTGATGTGCTCAAATGCGACACCGTAGTCATGACTAAAACAGCTTTAGAAAAGCTGCCGGAAAGGTTTAAAAACTAATGAAGGCGCCTCAGGATATAGTAAAAGGGATGATAAGGACCGAAAAGGGTGCTATGCTTATGCCGCTCAATAAGTACCTTTTCTGGGTCGATAGTGACTCCAATAAGATAGAGATCAGGAGAGCGATTGAGGAAATGTATAAAGTCAAGGTCAGCGCCGTAAACACCATAACGATGCGCGGCAAGATGAAACGCGTCCGTTACAAGATGGGCAAGACACCTGATTGGAAGAAAGCTGTAGTCACATTAAAAGAAGGGAGCAAGATTGATGTTACGTAATGTTGCGTAAGGTTAGTGAATGTTGCGTAAGGTTACAAAGACTAAAATAACCTTACGTAACCTTAATTAACCTTCCTTAACTTTACATAACCTTGCTTTAATATTATGGGAATAAAAAAATTCAGACCGATGACACCGGGGTTAAGACATACGGCGATTTCCAATTTCGACGAGCTCACAAAGGGAAAACCGGAGAAGAACCTGCTCGTCGCGTTGAAGAAATCAGGGGGAAGGAATAACCGCGGCAGGATCACCTCGAGGCATCGCGGCGGCGGCCATAAGAGGATGGGGCGCATAGTTGATTTCAGGCGCGATAAGTTCGATGTGCCGGCCAAAGTCCTTGCGATAGAATATGACCCGAATAGGTCAGCGCGCCTCGCGCTTGTCCAGTATACTGACGGCGAGAAACGCTATATCATCGCCCCGGTAGGATTGAGCGTAAAAGACGAAGTAATATCAAGTAAGACCGCCGAAGTAAAAGTCGGCAATTCAATGCAATTGTCCAATATACCGGCGGGTATCCCTATCTATAATGTAGAGCTTAAAAAAGGTTCGGGTGCGTGCATCGCGAGGTCGGCAGGTAATTCATGCCTCATAATGGCCAAGGAAGGCGACTATGCGCATGTCAAACTCCCGAGCGGCGAGATAAGGCTCATTAGCGTCGAGTGCATGGCAACTATCGGGCAGGTGGCAAATATCGAGCACGAGACGATATCGATAGGCAAGGCCGGCAGATCCAGGTGGATGGGCAAAAGGCCGTATTCCAGAGGAGTCGCGAAGAATCCCCACGACCATCCGATGGGCGGCGGCGAGGGTAAGGCAACAGGCGGATTGCCAAGATCCCCGTGGGGCCAGTACGCAAGGGGATTGAAGACGAGAAAGACTAAGCATTCGGATAAATTCATAGTGAAACGGAGAAAATAGAATGTCGAGATCGACCAAAAAAGGCCCGTTTATTGATGAAAAGCTTTTGATCAAGGTGCAGAAGGTAATTAAGTCCGGTGATAAGAAGCCTATAAAGACATGGTCCCGCAGGTCAACTATAACTCCGGAATTCGTAGGGATCACACTGTCTGTCTACAATGGCAAGAAGTTCCTGCCGGTGTATGTCACGGAGAATATGGTTGGACATAAGTTAGGCGAATTTGCTCCTACCCGGGTATTTAAGAAACATGGAGCGGCCACAGAGATATCGATGGAGAAAACGTAATTTGTTAGTTGTAAGTTATAAGTGGTAAGTTGTAAGTAAAAAAGGAAGCAAAGATAATGGTGACAAAAGCAGTAGCTAGATATATAAGGATAAGTCCGAGGAAGTTCAGGCTCATAATCCCTCTTGTAAAAGGGAAGAATCCCGAGGCGGCGATAGCGATACTGATGAACGTAAAGAAGGGCGCGTGCGTTTACGCTATCGAATTGCTCAAATCCGCTATTGCTAACGCAAAACGGAAACAGGGTGTTGACGTCTCAAACCTCTATATATCCAGGTTCTTTGCCGACTGCGGCCCTACGCTGAAACGGTTCAGGGCGGCCTCTATGGGCAGGGCGAGCACTATAAGAAAGAGGACTTCGCATATTACGGTAGAGTTGGACGAGTTTACAAACAAGAAAGAAAATAAGCGCGTCGAAGCGGCGCATGCCGGAACCAGGGCCCATAAAGAAGACGCTCAATACGCCGTTAAAGCAAAAGAGAAAGATAAGGCTAAGGATGCGGCAGCGCACGCAAAGCCGCATAAAGCCAGAGAGACTAAAAAGGCCGAATCGGGCAAAAAAGGTAAGGAGTAAGATGGGACAAAAGGTTCATCCATACGGGTTCAGGGTAGGGTACATATACGACTGGAAATCTCGGTGGTATTCGAAAAGGCAGGAATTCGCTAAGCTCCTGATAGAAGATGTTAAAATACGGAAATACATAAAGAAGGTATTGTCCGCCGCCGCCGTTTCCAAGATAGAGATCGAAAGGGCAAGCGATAAGATAAGGATCATGATATTTTCGGCCAGGCCGGGCATAATAATCGGCAGGCGCGGATCCGAGATAGAGAAATTGAAAGAGACGCTCCATTCGATAGCCGGCAGAGAGGTCCTGATAGATATTAAAGACATCAAGAACCCTAATGTAGACGCCCAGCTTGTGTCGGAGAACATAGCGTTCCAGATAGAGAAGCGCATACCGCACAAACGCGCCATGAAGAAATCCATACAGAATGCGCTTGACGGCGGAGCTAAAGGCGTCAAGATCCTGTGCTCCGGGAGGCTCGGCGGCGCTGAAATCGCGCGCAGAGAGAGTTACCGCGTAGGATCAATACCCGCGCAGACGCTGAGAGCGGATGTGGATTATGGATTTTCCGAG
>JAQUSE010000168.1 GCA_028715235.1 Candidatus Omnitrophota bacterium
TCTGGCACAAAGTAGGTAACGGAGTGTTGACGGTCGTCGCGAACCTTCTTTACAACTCAACGCTTTCCGACATGGAGACGTGCTATAAGATGTTCAGGGCGGATATCCTCGCCGGCATACAGATAAGGTCCAACGGTTTTTCGGTCGAGCCTGAACTGACGGCCAAGATATTGAAGAATAAGAAACTGCGTGTTTATGAGATACCTATATCCTATTACGGCAGGAGTTATGCCGAAGGCAAAAAGATAACCTGGAAACACGGAATAAGCGCGCTTGCCGCAATTTTTAAATACAGGATAACGGATTGATGAAAAAGCCAAAATTCAGAAAAGCGGTATTTATCGATAGAGATGGCGTTATAAACAGGGATCCCGGAGGGTGGACGGAGCACAGCTATGTTACGAAATGGGACGATTTCTATTTCCTGCCGGAGGCGAAGGACGCCATAAAGAGGCTGACCGATAAAGGTTACGATATTGTAGTGGTATCAAACCAGGCCGGCGTGAGTAAAGGTTATTACACTGTCCGCGCGCTTAACAACATCAATGCGAAGATGCTTAAAGAGATAAAGAAGGCAGGCGGCAGGATAACTAAAGTGTACTACTGCATACATAAGGATGAGGACGGGTGCGGGTGCAGGAAGCCTAATACAGGCATGTTGGATCAAGCTGAAAGAGAGCTGGACGTCGATGTGGCGGGGTCGTATTTTATCGGCGACGGGAAGGTCGATGTAGAGGCCGGCTCGAAGGCCGGGATGAAGACTGTCCTGGTATTGAGCGGCAAGACCACCCTCGAGGCGGCTGCCGGGTGGGACATCAAACCCGACCATATTTTTGCCGACCTGTCGGAAGCGGTTGATTTTATCGTGGCAGCCAAAAAGAAGAGGGAGTGAGAAAATGGCGAAAAAGATATTGATATGCTACGCTACGGCCGGCATCGGCCATAAAAAGGCCGCGTTGGCTGTCGAGGCCGCGTTCAAAGAGTTGTCGCCGGAAGGGGTGGAATTTTCAATAATAGATTCCCTGGATTATACCAATCCCTTTTTTAAATGGATATACCTGAAAGTATATCTTTTGATGGTGAATAAGTTCCCTCTGCTGTGGGGACTTTTATACTACCTGACCGATAACTTCTACGTTAACCTTATTGTGGCCCCGATGAGGAGGTTCAATAACTGGCTTAATTCCGGAAAGTTATCCAAGTTTCTTATCGAAATGAAACCCGACGTGGTAATATCGACGCATTTTTTCGGAAGCGAGGTAATAGCCGACATGAAACGGCGCGGCGCGATGGGCTCGCGTCTAGTGTCCATAGTAACGGACTACAGGCTGCATTCGTGGTGGGTGTCGGGCTTTGTAGATACGTATATTGTGGCCGGAGAGGATGCCGTAGAAGATCTCCTGAAGTGGAAGACGCCTCAGTCAAAGATAGCCGCGCTGGGAATACCCGCAGAGCCGATCTTCGCCAAAAAACTGGATAAGAAAAACATAAGAGAAAAGACGGGGTTGCCGGAGAATACCTTTACGCTCCTTGTCATAGGAGGAGGATTCGGTGTAGGCCCTATAGAGGAGATAATAGAAGCGGTCGGAGGCATGTCCATTCAGATAATAGCCGTATGCGGCCACAATGAGGAGCTCGTCCGGAAGCTTGAGGGCCTAAAACCTTCCTTAAAGGCCGGGCTTAAGGTGTTGGGGTATGTGGATAATGTTTACGAGTATATGGAAGTCTCCGATCTCCTGATCTCGAAGTCAGGCGGGATAACGGTTACGGAAGCGTTGACGAAAGAATTGCCTATGGTAGTCATATCTCCGATCATCGGCCAGGAGACCCGCAATTGCGATTTCATGACAAAGCACGGGGCGGCCATAAAAGTGGATAAAGCGTCGGACGCGAGGCGCGTCGTGGAAGAGATGATCGCCGATCCCGCGAAGATCGGCAGGATGAAAGACGCCATAAAGAAGATAAAAAAACCTACGGCCTGTTATGATATAGTCCGTCTGGCGATAGGCGAGCATTGAAAGGATCGAGTAAAATGGAGAGCGGATTAAAAGACGTAATAGATTCTATCAGGTCATACCTTGAGCTTGAGAAGGAGTCCGGTTTTAAAGAATGTTTTTTCAGACCCGGTTCGGACACAGGTATGGGTCAAGGCGTCCTAACAGATGATCTTGCGGCACTGAAGAAAGAGGTCATGGCTTGCGCTCAGTGCGGCCTGTCAGTGACGCGGCACAATGTAGTCTTCGGCTCCGGTAACCCTAAGGCAGACCTGATGTTCATAGGAGAAGCTCCGGGGCGAGATGAGGATATCCAGGGGCTTCCATTTGTGGGACGCGCGGGCCAGCTCCTGACCAAGATAATAGAGGCTATGGGGTTGAAAAGGCAGGATGTTTATATAGCGAATATATTGAAATGCCGCCCTCCCGATAACCGCGCGCCTCTTCCGGCGGAGATACTCGCCTGCGAGGAGAACGTCAAGCGTCAGGTCGGGATAATAAAACCGAAAGTTATATGCACATTGGGGAAATTCGCGAGCCAGACGCTTCTCAAGACTGAAACACCCATTTCCGCGTTGCGGGGGAAGTTCCAGGAATATGAAGGAATAAAGGTCATGCCCACATTCCATCCCGCGTATTTATTGAGGAACCCGAACGATAAGAAGCTCGTTTGGGAAGATATGAAGAAGGTGCTGAGAGAACTATAGTAGCTGTAAGTCGTAAGTTGTAAGTTATAAAAGTGAGATTACATGAACGCACCGAAATATGCTCAAGTCGCTGTAGCGCTCCCGATTGACAGAATATTTCACTATTCCATTCCGGCTTCGCTTTCGGACCGTATTGCGATAGGGAAACGGGTCTTTGCGCCTTTCACGAACCGGACGGTGGTGGGATATGTGGTCGGTTTCAGTGATGAGGCCGATGTGAAAGAGACGAAGGATATAGTCTCGGTCATAGACGACAGCCCGATAGTCAGCGAAGAGATGCTGAAGCTTACCGCGTGGGTAAAAGACAATTATTTCTGTTCCTGGGGCGAGGCTATAGCCGCGGCCATACCCGGAGGCATAAAGAAAGGCGGCACCGCCATAGGATCCCGGATCAAGGAGCCGCACATTAATATATTAGATTTCCCTCCCACGACCCCTCATGACCTGAATGAAGAACAGAATAAGGCCCTTAAGGTGATCGAGGAATGTATCGATAAAAAAGAGCACAAGACATTTCTCCTGCACGGGATAACGGCGAGCGGCAAGACAGAAATATACCTGCAGTCCATAGAGAAAGTACTGAGCAAGGAAAGGCAGGCGATAGTCCTCGTCCCGGAGATATCGCTTACCCCGCAGACTATCGAACGGTTCGTTTCGCGGTTCGGTGACCACGTCGCGGTCATACATTCGCGTCTTACGCCGGCGACGCGGTTCCTGGAATGGAAGAAGATCAAGGACGGCAAGGCCAGGATAGTTGTAGGCGCGCGCTCCGCGATATTCAGCCCTATGAAAGATATAGGCGTAATCATAATCGACGAAGAACACGAGACGTCTTACAAACAGGACGATGTCCCGCGGTATCACGCGCGCGATGTGGCCGAAGAGAGGGCGAGGCTGAATAACTGCCCGCTTATATTAGGCAGCGCCACTCCTTCGCTTGAATCCTATTACAAGGCGAAGAAAGGCGAATATAAGCTGGTCAGGCTTACGAAGCGCATCGACGAGAGGCTGCTCCCGAAATCGAAAATAGTCGATATGAGAATGGAGCTCGCGACGAGAAAGAGGGTCGCCATATTTTCCAAGGTACTTCTCGACGCGATAGAGAAGACGCTGAAGAACGAGAAGCAGGCTATAATTTTCCTGAACAGGCGCGGCTTCTCGACGTTTATAAGCTGCAAGAAATGCGGGCTCGTATTGAAATGCAAAAGGTGCGACACGGTCCTGGTCTACCATTACGACAGCAAGAAACTCCAATGCCATTACTGCGACTATACCGCCCAGCCGCCGGATATCTGTCCGAAGTGCAGGAGCTCGTATATAAAATATTTCGGGCTCGGGACCGAAAAGGTCGAGTCGGAGCTAAGCCATAGTTTTTCGCATGCCCACATGGCGAGGATGGATTCCGACACTACCGTCAAGAGAGGTTCGCACGATAAGATACTGGGCTCATTCAAGTCGGGCGATGTCAATCTGCTGGTCGGGACGCAGATGATAGCCAAGGGGCTCGATTTCCCGCAAGTCACTCTGGTCGGCATAGTCTCGGCGGATGTCTCATTAAATATTCCTGATTTCAGGTCGAGCGAGAGGACGTTCAACCTGTTGACGCAGGTCTCCGGCAGGGCGGGCAGGGGCGAGGACGGAGGAGAGGTCATCATACAGACCTACGCGCCAGGCCATTATGCCATACTTTGCGCGGCTAAACATGATTACGATAAATTTTATGAGGAAGAGATAGTGTCCAGGAAAGAGCTGCTCTTTCCGCCTTTTATCAATCTGGTGAAGATCACCGTCAGGGCGAGGAACGAGGAGCTGACGAGGAAAGCGGCCTCTGAC
>JAQUSE010000169.1 GCA_028715235.1 Candidatus Omnitrophota bacterium
TGGGCTTTGTTGAATTCCACGACCTCCGGGAGCGGCGTAGATACGACCGGTTTACCCATGCTCAGGTATTCGTTTAGTTTCGTCGGATACACATTTTTAGTATAATCCGTGATCAGGTACGGAATAAGACATGCGTCGAAATATTTTATATAGAGAGGCACCTCGGCGGCGGGCTTCTGGCCCAGAATGAATATGTTCTTTATATCTTTGATCTTCGAGAGGTCCGCCTGCGCCGGCCCCACCAATACAAAAGCGTCTCCGGGATTCTTCTCCGCCAGGAAAGCGAGCAGGTCGAAATCTATCCACTTGTGTATGCCGCCGATATATCCTATGACGCGCCCTTTTGCGGGAGGCATATCGGCCGGCGTTTTCGTGCCCGGGTCGTTCCTCACGGCTTCGAAATTCTCGAGGTTCACGCCGAAAGGGAAATTATGGACATTACCGTTATATTGCGAACAATGCCGCCTGAGTTCCATCGATGTAACAAATACGAGGTCGGCCTTTTCTATAACGAGATGCTCCGTATGGCTTATCTTCCTCGCGGCGGAGGAGCTCGATACGAACGAATCTATGCAATAATAGACCAACAGCTTGTGGTCCACCTCTTTCATTATGTCCAGCGCCAGCCCCGTAGGCAGGAACGTCCAGATTATCGGCGCCTTCACCCTCATGGCCTTAAGCCATTTGGTTATCGCGGCTAAAATTATCATTTTATTGAGCAGCCTCGCGACGCGCGAATAAGGAAAAGGCAATACCAGCGGCGAGTACACATAGAGATTGTCCTCGATCTTCCTGATACCGCCTATCCCTTTACGCCAATTCTTCAGCCTGCTCTTTATCCTCGGGATGTCTTTTAACGTGGGGACGCGCACGCCCGTATTCTCGATGAAGAATACCCTGTTCCCGCCCCTGGCGAAGCGAGTCATTATCTCCTGGTGGCCCTGCCAGATAAAGTCCCAGTCTATACTGGAGATGCATATGATGTCTTCGCCTTTAAGCATGCCTTAGCCCTTATTCAAAACATCATGGTCTAAAACGGAAACAACAAAGCCGGCAACATTACCTCTTGCCCTGTTAAAATACCGCCGGTCCGGCTTCAATAATCCTTTCGCTATATTATTCAGCAATATACCGAAGAGCGCCCAATAACAAAGCGGGACAGAAAGGTCTTTATGTTTTCTTACAAAATACAGCCTGTTCAGGACCTCCATCCTGCCCAGCGGAAAACTGAAATTGACGTCCTCCAGCCTGTTGAGGTGCCTGACCTTCGCGTCGGCGACTACATACATCTTATATCTCTTACTTACGCTATAACTGAAGTCGACGTCCTCGTAGCGGGCATAGCCCGAAAAACGCTCATCAAAAGAGAACTCTCCGAATATATTCTTCCTGAATACCATGGCACAGCCCACCATCCATTGGGCCGGTATCGTGCGGTCTACGCACGCTACCTTGCCCTGGAATCCCGAACGCAGAATGGCGTTCGGTTCATCCGCTTTCACCATAAAAAATTTTTCGATAAGAGACGGTTTTTCGTATATCTCATTGACGAGATTGAACGACGCCCCTCCTACGCCGGGATCGGCCTCTTCCCAGAACCTCATCATCTTTTCCAAGGATCCGTCTTCGAGCACTATATCGTCATCAAGGAACGCCGTCAGCGTAACGCCGCCGTCGAGCGCGGCTATACCCGCGTTCCTCTGGGCTGTCAGGGACGGCGGGACCTTACGCACATAGTCGATATTGAGGCCGGAGTAACTCTTCAGAGCGTTCTCTACCGGGGAGTTCCCTCCATCGACTATCACTATCTGGAAAGGCTTATATTCCTGCCTTAAGACGCTGGCCAAAAGACGTAAAAGCTCGTCTTGCCTGTCTTTGGTAGGAACTATTATTGCTAACTTTTCTTTATACATACCCTTATATTTGGCTATTTTGAGTGGTTATTATATCATAATATATATATAGACTCAATATGTTAATACCGGGCGCCGTAAGGTTATCATTGACTATTGCAATGCCGGTTGATAAAATACCATATAATTTTACGCAGCCACAAAGGATCTGATTATGGCCAAGGCGGCAAAAAACGGGTATTTCGAGACTGAAGCGGCAAACTATAACAGGGCCTATGACAAGGTCTCTGACCTGAGATCCTTCATATTCGATGAGCGTAAAAGGATAGTAATGGATATGTTCCGCCTTAAGGGCGGAAAGGTCCTTGATGTGGGGTGCGGCCCCGCCGTGTATACCGATATTCTCTCTAAAGCGGGCTATGAGATCTACGGAGTAGATCCCTCCGAAAATATGATAGGCATAGCAAAAACGAAGGGGTTCGAAAACGCATCCTTTTTCGTGGGACCAGCCGAAGACTTGAAATTCCAGGATGGTTTCTTTGACGGAGTCATATGCGTAGGCGTATTGGAATATCTTCCCGATATCAATAGAGCGATCAAGGAGGCCGCCAGGGTATCTAAACGCGGGGCCATCGCCATATTCACCGTACCTAACGGCACCAGCCTGTTGAACAAGCTGGACGGCGTCACGCGCGGCATATTAAGGTCCGTTCGCCGGATATTTAAAACGGGTTTCCTGGAAAATGCCATGACATACGGGTACGACACCCGATACATTTCCCGACGGGAAATATACGGCTCGCTCAGAAAAAACGGTTTCGAGATCGAGAAATCGCGTTTCCATATATTCAGGCTTTCGTTCCTGAACAAGCTCTTCCCGAAGGCCTCTCTCGCGATCACGAAGAGGATGAATTTCGTATCCAGCCCATTCATAGGCATAGACCACATCATCAAAGCAAGAAAGAGATGATCACCCTTATAAAAGACGCCTTAAGCCTTCTACTGTATATAATAACGCTGCCGTTCAACCGGTGCAAATGCGCCGTCCTCGTATACCATTCCGTAGAACGCATAGACGCAAGTTACGACCCCAATAAGATCAGCGTGGACCCCGAACTTTTCGAACAGCAGATGGCGGACCTGTCCAAATACCGTGATAGGTTCGTCGTTTCTTTTGACGACGGCTATGAGAATGTATACCTGAACGCCTTTCCCATCCTTAAAAAATACGGCATAAGGTCTATATTATTTCTGACGACGGGACACATCGACGGGAAGGTCTCTTTCGACCGGTTTTTCAGCGGGCGGAAGGCGCCTAAAGCGCTCACCTGGGGACAGGTGAAGGAGATGTCCGCCGCGGGAATAGAATTGGGAAGCCACTCGGCGACTCACCGGGTAATGTCCGGGCTCGATGAAGGCGAGGCCTACAATGAAGCGCTCTCTTCCGGGAAAAGGATAGCCGAGGCAACCGGCTGCAACCCGCTCTCGTTCTCCTACCCTTTCGGCAACGCGGGATCTTTTAATGGAACGACGGAAGACGCTCTTAAAAAGGCGGGTTACAAGAGGGCTTACAGCAACATCATGGGAATGGCAAACGGCGGAGACGACAATTTTGAGATAAGGCGGATCAGGATATACCCCACAGACACAATCTTCAGGTTCAGGATGAAGGTTGCCGGCGCTTATAACTGGGTGGATTTACTTGCGGGTTTTGGCGGAGGAGGAACGATATCCCGCCCTGGCAAAAACGTCGGTTATTAAAAGTCCGGGGAAGCTGCGTATATTGAACATATAGCCGCAGGAGCACCCGGGGCAGATTTTGTAAAACATCTTCTTCTTCGCGCAAACGTATTTTTCATTTTTCTGAAGCTCGCCAAAAGATCTCGCCGCGACATTACCGAACGTCCCCATTGAAAGGCAACCGCTCAAAAGATTGCCATAAGGATCTATATATATCCTATCCTGGGAAACAACGCAAGGTACGGAGGCCTGCCGCGGATCCTTGAAATATCTTTCGATATATTCCACCCCGGGAAAATTAAG
This sequence comes from Candidatus Omnitrophota bacterium, assembly GCA_028715235.1. Taxonomy (GTDB): domain Bacteria; phylum Omnitrophota; class Gorgyraeia; order 2-01-FULL-45-10; family 2-01-FULL-45-10; genus JAQUSE01. The sequence goes on from JAQUSE010000169.1 coordinate 3,897, forward strand.
TATGAGGCTGCGCGGATTCGACGTCATCTCGTCCTTCAGGAAGACGGTAAGCTCTTTCAGCTCTTTAAAATCCTCGTCGGTCTTTATCCAGAAATCATTTTTATTCTCCTCGATATCGAAGATAGAGGAGCTCCTGTCGAGAAGGCAGACGTGGACGGGGATATTAAACCCGTCCGCGAACTCCTTGACGCGCCGTAACTCTTTCATGTTGCCTTTCATCAGGGTAAAATTGATGTAGGCGTCCATGCCTCTTGTCCTGACCGCGTCCCCTATCGCGGAAACGGCTTTCTTTACTTTCGGGAACGAACCGGCCACACCGCGCACCTTTTCATACTCCGAGTCCAGGGCGTCGATAGAAACGGCGACGGACCTTAGACCTGAGTCGATTAGACCCTTAAGAGAACCGGCGTCCAATAGCATGCCGTTAGTCGTCATGCCCACGGCAAAACCGTTCTCAGTACCGTATGCGACAAGTTCCCGGAGATCATTGCGCAATAAGGGCTCCCCTCCGGTAAAATGGAGGCTTCGGATACCGTTCTTTTTAAGGTCCGATATCACCCGTTTCCATTCTTCGGTCGACAGATCCCTCTCGAACGGCCCCTTCCATTGCCTGCACATCATGCACCTGAGGTT
>JAQUSE010000170.1 GCA_028715235.1 Candidatus Omnitrophota bacterium
CGTATTCTATCATTATATAATAGGGTAGTCAAAGAAAAAGTCGGCTATAATTTTTCGGCCACTGCAGTCTGGCGTGGAACTTGCGGGCAGTTGCCTCAGCTTCGTCGCAAATTTACATTAGGCATCATTGCTGTCCAAATTATCAAAAAGTGAACTGTAGCTGTTGTAAATTCTCGGGAGGTGCATTACCCCGTTCATGGAACGGAGCACTGAACCAGTCCCATATATCGCGTCTTGCAAAAAGATTAACAGGTAGTATCGAGCAAAGCGTGTAAAGCGACCAACCGAATTTTGATTTGAATTTAAGGTACGATAGCATTAAATATGCTGTTAATGCGACCCATAATTGGGACAGCAGGGCGTTCTTGGATGTGCCGACAAAGCTTTTTACCTTAAGCTGTTGTTTAATGGCCTTGAAGAATAGCTCTATCTGCCATCGCTCTTTGTAAATCTGACCTATTGTCTTAGCCGACCAGGTGAAGTTATTGGTAAGGATATTGATGCATTTGCCGGTATCGGGATCCCTGGAGCGGATACGACGCAGGAGATTGGTGCATTTATCTTTTGTCTGATAGCCTATCATCTTTATTGTTTGGTCTAGGAGTATGTATTTGAATTTTGAGACGTCTCTTTGCTCGATAACGGAGTAAACAGCGTTTTTCTTCATCCTGGTCACGAATATGATGCCTTTGTCGTCGAGAGATTTAAACCATGAGAAGTCGATGTAGCCCATGTCGAATACGGCCACGTCGCCCTTCTCCAGCGGTATGAGTGGTAGCGCCTTATTATCATTATCTTTACCATTTGCTACTACCATGAAGGTGGGCAGATACCCCGCATGGTCGAGCTTAATATGTACTTTAACGGCTCCTTTTATTGTTCTAAACTTAGCCCAGTCATATAACGATAGACAAAGGGCTATAATGGTATTATCTATACTGTATAGCGGGCTCTTAAAGCGGAATTTGTGCTTGGGAGCGATATCCTGACATTTGGACAGCATATGATAGAATACTTTTTCAAAAAGCTCATGAGTTCTATGCTCGTTGGCATAGGCAAGCGTAGATCGGTGTATGGGGTTTATGCCAAGATGGTAAAGGTTCTTTGACTGTGTGGCTAATCCGGCCTCTATGCATCTTAAGCTATCCTGGCCGGATAGCTGGCCGAACAGCATGGCGACGAAATGATTCCAGGAGGTAAAGCCCCGGGCATGATATTCAGCCCCGGTCTCTAAAACAGCTTCTTGGAATTCGTATCTCGAAAACATTTTTAGCATTTGTCCTAAAATTGTGTTATTATGGTGCATAGCCTAACCCTCCTTATCTACCGACGAGAATCGGTAGGTTGGTGACTGATGTTGCTATCACCATCATAAGGATTCGGTTGGGCTTTTTCAATCATAATTTGGACGCAAGTGATTAGGCATGTAAATTTGCTGTGGTAAAATTTCGATGGCCTCGCAACCCGGACTGAAGGCATACTGTTGACAGGTTTGCGAGTCCTTGCTATATCGCCAATAGGTATCGAAATTTTACGACATTCGCTTCGGCAATCGCCCAAAAGTTCTGCCACCTGAGTGTGTAAAAAAATTTTCTTGCTACAGCAGGCTGGATAACCTAAGCCGACGTTATGATGAGCACATTGAAAATATTAGGTCTTTGTGAAGAAGAAAAACGGTTATATATAACAATGTTTTGATATTAAAAGAGCCAAGGCTGTTCGAGGCCGGATTATCGTCCCGCCGAAGGCGGGACGCCGGCCGAGTTGCCGCAGGCTCCCGTTTTTCGACTGAACAAAGACCGACCCCGTAGTTAGAGCGTAGGGGAAATATTTTCAGTGCTCACATAACTAAGCTTAGGTTAGAATAGTAGTAGCAGAAAATTTTTTTTAATCTTTTTTCTTGCAACAGAAATTGCGGCGTGATATAATTTTTTCGCGATCGATCAGAAAAGAGGAGTGAGATGATTAGTAAATATTTAAGCGTGATTATCGGAGCCGTTGTCGCACTTCTTGGTCTGTTAGGGCTGGTCAGATGGTGGGGTTTGACGATGCTTGTCTTGAAAGGCATCGTTCCAGCCATAATGATATTCGCGGGAGCCATAGCCGTGATAGCCGGATTGAGCGAGATGAAAGACGAACAGGCTTTTAAAAAAGAAGAAAAAAAATAAAGTTCACAATTATAATAATGAGCCCTTGGTATTTGTTAGATACGCGAGATATCGAACTAAAACCACGGGCTTTTATATTTTAATAATAAGAATTCATAAATAGATCATAAAATCTCGCCGGAGACAGGCCCCTACTAATAGTGTCATCACTCATGAAAAACACAATATATAGTATTCCCCTTGACTTATTACGTCATGTATGGTATATTTTTAGACCGGAAAGCGATATTCCGGTATTTTTTTATAATTTTATTCAAGAAACAGCGATCATTTTATAGGAGAAGATAAGATGGAAGAGAAGAGCGGCGGAAGGGCGGCGTTGTCGGAAAACGCCAGGAAGGTATTAGAGAAGAGGTACCTGAAAAGGGATGACGACGGTAAGGTCATAGAGACGCCCGAGGAGTTGTTCCACCGGGTAGCGTCGAACATAGCGACGGCCGATAAGTACTACGGAAAAACGGATGAGCAGGTCGCGCGTGCCGAGCGCGAATTTTTCGATATGATGGCTAACCTGGAATTCCTTCCGAATTCTCCCACGCTGATGAACGCGGGCAGGGACCTCCAGCAGTTATCGGCCTGTTTTGTCCTGTCCATAGATGATTCGATGGAATCGATATTCGGGACGATCAAAGATACGGCCCTCATACATAAATCCGGCGGAGGCACCGGTTTTTCTTTTTCCAGGCTGCGCGCAAAAAATTCTCCGGTACGGTCAACGGGCGGCATATCGAGCGGTCCGGTATCTTTTATGAAGGTCTTCAATTCCGCGACTCAGGCGGTCAAGCAGGGCGGGACGCGCAGGGGCGCCAACATGGGCATCCTTAGGGTGGATCATCCGGATATAATCGAGTTCGTAACGTGTAAGGAGAGCGACAAGGAGATAACCAATTTTAATATCTCGGTGGCGATCACCGAGGATTTCATAAAGAGGGCCATAAAGGGTGAAGATTACGATCTCATCGATCCTCACACAAAGAAATGCGTGCAGAAATTGAACGCGAGAAAGGTGCTGGACCTGATAATAAGAATGGCATGGAAGAACGGTGAGCCGGGGATAGTCTTTATAGACAGGATCAACAGGGATAACCCGACGCCGAAGGCGGGTGAGATAGAATCGACCAACCCTTGCGGGGAACAGCCTCTTCTTCCGTATGAAAGCTGCAATCTGGGATCCATAAATTTAGCCAGGATGATATCCTCCGGCGAGATAGATTGGAAAAAGCTGGGAAATACCGTAATAAAGGCTGTCCACTTCCTTGACAATGTCATAGACATGAACTGCTATCCCCTGAAGAGGATAGAGGATACGACCAAATCGAATCGTAAGATCGGCCTCGGCGTAATGGGTTTCGCCGACATGCTCCTGATGTTAGGGGTGAGCTACGATTCGGAGAACGCTACACAGATGGCTGAAAAGATAATGAAGTTCATACTGGAGACTTCGCAGGCCGCTTCCCGGAACCTGGCCGCAGAGAGAGGGGCTTTCCAGAATTTCCGCGGAAGCATATACGATGTGCCGGGCGCGAGGCCGCTCAGGAACGCAACGCTTACGACTATAGCGCCGACAGGGACTTTATCTATCATTGCCAATTGTTCCAGCGGCATAGAGCCTGTATTCGCTATTTCCTACATAAGGAACATACTGGACAATACGAAATTCGTGGAAGTCCATCCTTATTTTGAAGAAGTAGCCGAAAAGAGGTCCTTCTATTCAACGGAACTTATGAATATTATCGCGGAAAAGGGAACTGTCAGGGGACTCGACCAGGTGCCGGAAGACGCCCAGAAGCTTTTTGTTACGGCTCATGACATAGAAGCCGTCTGGCATATAAAGATGCAGGCGGCTTTCCAGAAGTACACGAATAACGCGGTATCAAAGACAGTCAATCTTCCCACCGAAGCTACCACGGAGGACGTCTACTCTATATATATGCTGGCATATGAAACCGGCTGCAAAGGCGTGACTATTTACAGGGATAAATCCAGGGAAGAGCAGGTATTGAATATATCCGGATCAGCTGCGCCTGATATAAAAGCGCCTTCCGAAACGAAGATAGTGCCGCGGCCAAGGCCTAATGTCATAACCGGCACTACGACCAAGATAGCTACAGGATGCGGAAATCTCTATGTCACGATAAATGTAGATGAAAAGAGCCTGCCGTTTGAGCTCTTTACCTCCATGGGTAAGGCCGGCGGATGCGCGATGAGCCAACTCGAGGCTATCAGAAGGCTCGTTTCTCTGGCCTTCAGGAGCGGGATAGATACGAATTCCATCATCGAGCAGCTTCGCGGGATAAGGTGCCCCTCGCCCAGCTGGGAAAAAGGCGGCAGGATATTC
>JAQUSE010000171.1 GCA_028715235.1 Candidatus Omnitrophota bacterium
TAGTGCCCCCCGATACGCTCAAGTAATCACTTTGCAGGCCGCCCGCGCCTTCACCGGAACTGCCTGCTCCGTAAAGATGGGCCTGGTTTGTGCCATATGTAAGGCCCCTGTATCCGGCGCCCGTCGAGAACGAGCCTTCGCCGGGGCAGACGCTCAACTCCACAGGGTATATATACGACTTATACAGGCTGTCCACGCGGGTCTCCAAATCATAGCCAAACCCGCCGTAGTCGCTGCTGCGCGTTATGCCCGGGCTGAGCGACCCATCGTTCTGCATACACCTGACTTCCGCCATACGCCTGTTGACCAGGCTGATCACTCTGGTGATCGAGTCTCCTTCGACGACCACACGAGAATACTCCAGAAGCATCAGCGCTATCGGTATCATCACTATGCTCATCAGGGTAATAGCTATGATCAACTCCGATAGGCTGAAACCCCTGCGCCCGGCCGCTGTCATATATGAGCGTCCGTCTCTACCCAGGATGTCACCTTGTCCGTCTTTACGTCGTAAGTGGCCTTTATGGTCCTCCTGAATGTGGCCGGGCCGGCCGCTACCCTGCCGGTAGAGGTTATCTGGAACTCATTATTACCGCTGTATCCGTTCCTGATTATCACGAACTTTCGCGGCTCCGGCGAGGCCGCGAAATAGAACGACACCGTTATGGTCGCGGTAGACGGGACATCGTTGTCGAAGTACATACCGAAACCCACGTTTTTCTGGCCGTATCTCATAGTAACATTGCTGCCGAAATTTACAAAGTCCCCGGAAGAGAAATTGACCCAGTAAAACCGGCCATTCCAGTAATAACCGACGCCGGTATTGGCCATTCCCGTCCATTCGACTTTCATCTTCTGAATAGGATAAAAGCCGTTCATGATGTAATATCCGCTTATATTAGTGATAAAAATATTTCCTACCCAGGAATCCCCGGCATGATTCTCTGTTGTCGGGTTAGAAGCGTCGATCAATAAAAAATCCGGAGGGCTGAAAGCTTTATAATATGTACCCGGATAACTGTAGCTTAGCCCTAAGGGATTGCTTGAACCCGAGGTCCTCTGGTCCAACCTCGTTTCAGTCCCCAGCTGCATATAAGACGATCGCTCCATCGTAGGTCTCATTTCTTTATACTTGCGGATAACATCGTATACGCCCGCCTCCGCCGCATAAAGCGCCTTGTCTCTCGACATACGCATGGTGGTCAGCATTGCGGAGTTTGAGATACCGCTGGCTATAGCCAGAAGAGCGATCGAAGCGATAACGATAACGATTATCACTACGATCAAAGCCAGGCCTTTTCGGTCGGACGTATGTATCATAATCATATAGTATGTGGAAAGTATATCATTATTTTCTCGCAAAGGCAATATAGGAGAGAATAAAAATGAGCGTAATGGCGCTTAAGACAAGCCCCAACTTGAATGAGAACGGGTCAAATACGAACTTTACGACGTGCGCCCCGGGCTCCAAATAGACGGCCCTAAGTATATAATCGGCCTTATAGAGCTTTGCCCTCTTATTATCGACGTAGACCTTCCACCCGGGGTACCAGGTATCGGCCAGCACCAGGAATTTGGGAGAGTTCAACGTCGATCGGATAACTACTTCATTGATGGAATATTTTGTTATTTCCGCCTTTTCCGGGGACTCCCCTTTTATCACCCAGTTCCTCGAAGGTCTCATAAAAAGGACCTTCTCCCGCAAATCCGGTTCTTCATCAAGAAGTACCTCTCTTGCCGGATCGAATTCCTTAGACATGAACCTGGCGACGAAGTCCTTTTCGTTCTTTAAAACTTTGAAAGAGTCCACTAAAAACGCCCTGGGCAGGACATTCGTATTCTCGTATAGATATCCGGATGCGCCTTCCACAGGCCGGTAGCCGCGATCCTCTACTTTCTTCTTCGATACCAGGTACTTCATGTTGAGCATATCCAGTATTCTCGTAGCGGCAGGAGAGGGGGATGTCTCTAGGAGGTTCGTGATCTTTCTATAATCCATCAGTTGTATCGAATCATATCCGCCGACATCAAAAAATCGGTACAGCATCGGCGTGTTGGCAGTCAACATGTCCTTGCTGTTCAATATCGCTTCTTCGAACGTCCTGCCTTCAATATAAGCGCTTTCCTCTTCTGTCTTAGGCGATAAGTAAAACCTGAAAAGACCAGTGTCTTTCTTCAGGTGCTCCACATTCGGCGTAGGCACATCATAAATCTTAGGATTGACAATAGGCTGATCCCCGATGGTCGCTGTAAACAGGTCCGCGACGATTAGCGATATGAAACAGAAGCTTACAACACCCTGCCTCATGCGGATGCGGGAGGCCCCAAGGAAGAGTATCAGACCTCCGAAGGTAAAGAACCCCGCAAACCTTGCCGAATTCTTAATGGCCGCTATGATGCTGAAAAGGATCGACGAATTTTCCGTAAGCCTGCTGCCTACGCAGAAGCTGAACGCTCTCTCTATCAACTTATTCGCGCATGTGTGCATCAGGAGAAGATACAATGCGCTTAATAGTAAGATCGGAAGCAGGATCATTGAGAAGGCCTTCAATCTCGGATCCTGGGATGCCCTCGCCCTGATATAAGCGTCAAAACCCGCGCCGCAAAGCATGGCCGCGGCAAATATAGTGACATACAGAAACCGAACAGGGTACCTTATCATCTTGAACCCCGGCACGAACTTATAGATAAGGTAATAGAAAGGAGTATTCCCCCCAAACGAAATGAATAGAAAGAGAATGCCGATAAACCAAAGGAACCATACCCTCCACCCTTTTTTGAAAAAGATCGTCATGGCCAGCAGGAGCGCGGAAAAGACACCGAGATAAACCAGGGCAGCCCAGCTCTGTTCGATCCAATAGCTCTCTTTGGAAAAATCCGTCCTGGAGATGAAGGGGATGAAAAAATTGAAAGTATCCCTGACAGGCATCGACCATGTCGTGGCGCCGCTATAAGCGCCTAAAAGCATTGCCCTGTCCGAGAACCTCATAAGCTCTATAAAAGGCGCAAGATGGACCATCGATAGCAGCGATCCGAAGATAACGGTTGCCGAATAATAGGAACCGACGCGCATCAACGGGCAGGACTGCCTGTTGTTCAGCCGAAAGAATAACGCGTAAAAGAGAAGGACCCATAGCGTTGAATAGAATATGGACGGCTCTCCGCCCAGGAACATCGTCCCTAAGAAAAGCGAAGAGATAAGGATGTATTTCATCTTATCATCCGTAAGTCCCTTGTCAAAAAATAGAAGTACGGCCGGAAGCCATATAACACATGAAAGAGTCGTTGGAAGGTTCAGCAATGATATGACATATCCGCTGAAAATGAAGGTTATTGCGGAGACCAGGGAACCGGAACTGCCCATACCCCATCGCCTGGCAAGGTAATAAACAAATACGCCCGCAAGCGGTATGTGGATTAAGAGGAAGACGTTAAAAGCCAGGCAGAACGGCAGGAGATAGTAGACGATACTTAGAGGATAAAATACTGCTGCCTGCTGGAACGCGAGGTTCGGTATGCCGCAGAATATATACGGGTTCCATAGCGGTATGGTCCCGCTCTTCATAGCCTCTACTGTAAAGAGCCTTACAGGATAGAAATATCTCGATAGATCCCTGAAAGCAAGGAATCCATTGCAAAATAGGGCTTCCGCAAAATAGCATGCGGTAAGCCCTATAAGCAAAGCCACTACAAATAATCCTCTATTCCTCAAAGACGCGTCTCTTACCAACTCGTGTTGTGAGCGGCAAAGATCTTGCCATGATCTGAATTTGCCGTATTATTAACATACACCCAACCTGCGGCAGTGCTGGTACCCTTACTTGATGTTGTCACGATTAAGGTGTTGACATTAGTGGCCATATTCGCGTTGGCGGGTACCCCCTGCGCCATCCAGTTTTTTATCTCATCTGTAACAGAAGGAAATCTCGCATCGTTGCCCGCGGCAGCTTGAGCGTAAAAAATAGATATCGCTGAACGGAGGCCGCCCAAAGCGCCTTGAGTGGCCGCGTTCTTCGCCTGGTTTGTAAGGTCAACAAACTTCGGCATAGCTACTGTAGCGAGTATACCCAGAATTACTATGACGATAACAAGTTCAACAAGCGTAAAACCCCTCTTCATGACACCCTCCCCTTTTTGTATGTGCGAAACAATTTTTTACCAGTCCGTGTTGTGAGCAGCGAAGATCTTGCCATGATCTGAATTTGCCGTATTATTAACATACACCCAGCCTGCGGCAGTGCTGGTACCCTTACTTGATGTTGTCACGATTAAGGTGTTGACATTAGTGGCCATATTCGCGTTGGCGGGTACCCCCTGCGCCATCGCGTCGCTTATTTGAGTGGTATCGCTTGGAAATGCCGCAGTACCGTTAATAGCAGACTGCGCGTAAAATATAGCTATGGCCGAACGAAGGCCGCCCAAAGCGCCTTGAGTGGCAGCGTTCTTAGCTGAATCGGTAAGGTCGACAAACTTCGGTATTGCCACTGCCGCCAGGATACCCAAT
>JAQUSE010000172.1 GCA_028715235.1 Candidatus Omnitrophota bacterium
GCAGCTTATCCCTGACACTCGATCATAAGGCGCTTGCTCAAAGGGTCAGGGATCGAGGGCTCGACCTGGAATATGTCCGCGATTATTACTTATCTTCAAAGCTCTCGCCTCAAAGGATAGCTTACGTTGAGACGTCCGTAATGCGCGAAAATAAGTCCGCAATAAACCGCGACTTCAGGCCTATCGCCTACTACTATGACATAATATACTGGTCGAGCCGTTTCAAGGGCTCATTCTTTACCGGGCTTCTGAAGAGCGTGACGGAAGAGACGATATGGTATGCCGTATTTTTCGTTTGCCTATCGATATTCGCTCTCGGGTTCTCATCGGCCAAAAGACCTGATTTCCTGGAGAAAGCCTCCATGGTCTCGGTCGCCGCTACCGGCTTCAGCGCTATGGCGTTCCAGATGCTCATCCTCTTGTCGTTCCAGATCGTCTATGGATATCTCTTCTATAAGCTCGGCATAATAATAACATCGTTCATGGCAGGCATGGTGTTCGGGGGATGGTGGATAGTAAAAATGCTCCCGCGTATGAAAAATCATAGATTACCGCTTATCATTACCCAAACAGCGCTCTTCGCGTATGCGCTTGTGTTGCCCTTATCTTTTTTGTGGTTGGCGTCATCAGGGACCAAGGTAATGTATTGGTCGGGTTCTAACATTGTTTTTCCCGCGCTCTCCGCGATCGCCGGCGTAATAGGCGGGTTCCAATTTCCGCTCGCAAACGCGATATGCCTGAAAAAGGGCAAAGGGACAGGGCGGGTCGCAGGCCTGGCTTACGGCACAGACCTTTTCGGCTCATGCCTTGGAGCGGTCCTGACTGGAGCGTTCCTCATACCGATCATCGGTATTCCGAAGACCTGTTTTTTGGTAGCGGGATTGAATCTCGCGGTACTTTTAGCGCTGGTCGTTTCGATCAACGTCGCGCTTTTCAAGAAGGTCGTCATAGGAGGGATAGCGGCCGCAGGGATCGTCCTCGGCTTTCACAGGATATGCTGTCTTTCGGTCCTTGACTGCGTCGAAGATTATATTAAATACCGGAAGACGCCCGTTGATGAGGTAAGGTTCACGATAAACAGGGACGATAAGGCGTTCATAGACGAGATAAAGAGAAGGGTCGATCCTAAAGAAGGCGTGTTGGTCCTCCACAGAGAGATATATTTCATAGCGTACTATATCTACCCCATAAAGATGTACAAGTTCAGGAAGGGCTATTTTTCGACGAGCGCTCCGTACAAATTTGAAGAAGTTGACGCAAAATGGCTTGAAAAGCGGAATATCAAATGGGTCATCATGGCCGATAAGAATGAGCGGTTGACGTTAAAGAGCATAGGGGAGATGGGCGGATGATAGGGTTATTTTTCGCGGGCATACTTGCGATATATTCGACAGGATTTGTTATCCGCAAGGCTGTATTTAGCAGGGAGCCGGCTCTCTTATCCGGACCTGAAAAGTTCGGGCTCGATATCGGGTTCGGTTGCGGCGGCATGGCTTTGGTATTCTTCTACCTCTCATTTTCAGGTATACGCCTTAGCGGTAACGTCATGATGGCAGTCACGGTTGTCTTCGCGGCCTCGGCTCTCGTTATCATAATGGGCAATAGGATGAAAGGGAGGGGGGGCGTCCCCGATATGCCAAAAAAGCCCAGCATAAAAAAGTTCGATATTATCCTGGTCATCGTTATCGCGGTAAGCGTATCGGTCATATTTTTCAAGTCGTTGTATTACCCGATGTATGAGTGGGCTTCGCGTTCCTGCTTCGGTTTCAAGGCGAAGATACTTCACGACTCCGGGACTATTTACGACAAGAGCTTTATCGACAAGGAATTCGTCATCGAACATCCCGAATATCCTTTGATGGTGCCCCTGCTGGAGGATTGGATGTATACCGTCATGAGAACGGATGACGACAGGTTCGGCAAGGGTTTCCTGCCGTTCATGGCCCTCGGGTTCCTAAGTCTAATGTATGGGGCGCAGAGGAGGTTCTGCGGCAGTACGCACTGCCTTGTGTATACTCTCCTGTACTCCCTGATATATGTCTTTGTATACAGGTTCGCGTGCGCTGAAGCGGATGCGCCTTTAGCCTTCTTTTATTTTGGGGCAGGCGCGCTTATGTTCTTATGGATATGTTCCGGGAAGACGCCCTATATCGTGTCGTCGTCGCTCTTTACGGCGTTTGCCATATTTACGAAGAACGAAGCCACATCGTTCTTTGTAATTCTTACAGCATGTCTTTTGTTGAGTCTGTTCTTCAGCCGGATGCCATTGAGGGATAAGGCTAAGGCCGCTTTCATCTATATGGGCCTGACCCTTGCCCTCTCAACGCCATGGCTTATCTATAGGTTCACGTCGTTGCCTTCCACAGACGTCCTCGTTAATGAAAAGACTTTTTTTAATGCAGGCGTCATCAATACGATAACGGCTAAAATGAGCAGGCATTCACTTATCATGGACAATTTTATATTCGATATAGTGCTTAAGACAAGGAAGTGGAATCTCTTCTGGATACTCTTTTTTGTAGCGCAGATACTCTCACTAAAAGAGCTTTTTAAAAAACCTGTCGTCTATCTGGCATTCATAGTATGGTCTACGCTCATATTATACTACACGATGTTCATTCTGGTCGACCTTCCGCTCGACCATATGCTGATAGGGATGGACAGGTTCGCTCTTCAGGTATCCGGGCTCGTATTATTATTGATCTCGCTGTTGAACTGCAAGAAACTTCATCCCGACGAAGGAGGGATTTAAGAACCTTCCTCATGAAGTTTCAGTGGTTAGGAAAGTTTTATACTTTCCTATACCATAAAAATTTGCCTTAAATTTCAGTTTTATATGATATACTTATATTGATTGGCTGTAATCCAAAATAATTTCAGGAGGGCGCTTCACATGGGAAAGAAGACCGTATTAGTTATCGATGATGAAGCCGAATTCGTAGATGCGGTTAAGATGAGGCTGGAGGCGAACGATTATATGGTCGTGGAGGCTTATAACGGACGCGAGGGCTTTGAAAAGGCAAGAAAGCAGCACCCCGACCTCATCCTCCTGGACCTGGTAATGCCTCAAGTGAACGGGTTCGAGGCGTTATCCCAATTGAAATCCGATCCAAGGACGATGAACATACCTGTTATAGTCCTGACCGCCAAGACCGAAGCGGAATATGCCCTTGACGCCGGAAGGCTCGGAGCGTCGGATTATATGATAAAACCCGCCAGCATGGAACAGCTGGTATCGATGGTAAAGCGGCATGTGGTAAGCGGTTAAGAATGAAAAATTTGATTTTACCGCCTTGCATATTGGGTTACTAGATGGTATATTTGATTGGAATGTGGTTCGCGTCAGTTTTTCAAATATGGCGGTTCCGGAAGGCAGCGACGGGACAGCCGGGCTGATTTGTAAGTCCGGCTGTTTTATTTTGTTTCCGTACTGAGCAAAGGAAATCGTATGGCCGACCAAACAGAGAGAAGAAGATTTCTCAGGTTTCCGGTGTACTGCCCGCTCCAGTACAGATGTGAGAGCAAGAAGATGCGCGACGAGTCCATAACCCTTAATATCAGCGAAGGAGGGGCTCTTGTATCTACCAGGGAACCCATAGACATCGGTACGGATATTGCGGTCAGGATATGTTTAAGCAGAGGAGTTTTTTTCATAACAGCGTCTGTCCGCCATATTCGCAAGGAGAGCGAGGGTGGGCCTTATAACGTAGGAATAGAATTTAAGGAGCAAACCCCCGATTTTACGCGAGGGTTCAACGAAGAGATGGGCGCATTGAGCCTCTATCAGAGGCAGCTTTGTGATGAGGAAGACAGGGAAATATCCCTGACCGAAGCTTCTATGAAGTGGTATAAGGATTCTCCCGCCTGGTTTTAAGGCCGTCCCAGAAACATTTCTCTTACAAATAAGTCCGAAGCAAAAAACAGTTTAATCATTGACATATATTGTCGCCTATGATATATTTAATATCATTGATATTCAATATGTTTAACTATTAAGGGGGTTAAAAATGTCCGATCTCTCGCTTTCCGAATTTGCCGACAGGGTAAGAGACATCATGGCGGTAGTCAGCAGGGAGTTCATAAAATACCAGACCAAAGATTTCTACAGGATGAAGATTACGATGCCGCAATTTATCGTCCTCAATTTCCTGAGCACGCACGGCGAATCGAGCATGACCGACCTTGCGCATTATATTAAGGTGACTACGGCGGCTGTCACCGGTATGGTGGACAGGCTCGTCAGGGAAGGGTATGCCACAAGATTGGACGACCCTAAAGACAGGCGCATAAAGAGGTTGACACTTACATCCAAAGGCAATAAGATAGTCGGTTATATACTCGGCCAGCACAGGAAGGTTATGATGGAGATGTTCGGCATGATTTCCGCGGAAGAGCGGGCAGAGTACCTTAAAATATTGGAGCATATACAGCATCACATCAAAGAGAGGGAAGCTTTAAGCAAGTCATGAAGAGAGCGATGATCTTATCGATAATATTTATTTT
>JAQUSE010000173.1 GCA_028715235.1 Candidatus Omnitrophota bacterium
GAAGATATGGGCGGCTACCAGGGTGAGCACATACTGCATGCTGTCAATAGGGAAGGCAAGGCTGAGGTCGGCCTGCGCCAGGACCAGGAACCATACGAGGAAGCCGACCGTTATAAAAGAAAAACCTATCCACGTAGCGGGCGCGGCCAGCACACTCTTGAGAAATTTTACATAGGATTTAACATCGCGCAGATTAGGCGTCTCTATGGAGTTTACGCTCTTCTTGTAGAATATCTGCCCTGCGACTCCCCAAAATTCCGCGAGCAATATCAGCATAACTATCTTCAGCTTGATCATGTACCGCCGTCTTCTTTCGTGTGAGTGCTCCTGGATACGAAATGGATCCCGGCTATTATCAATACGATGCCGGCCCAACGCAGGGGGTTTATCGTCTCGTGGAGGAAGCATACCGCCAGGATAGGAACGAATATATAGCTTGTGCTCCCGACCGGAGAGGCTACGCTAAGGTCCACGCGGGATAATACGGTCAACCATAGCAATAAATTGACAAGAAATACCAGTATGCCGAGCCACACAAGGGGAGAAGAGAGTACCTTTAAGAAGAATTCGGCCATGTTCTGGAACGTTACCGACGTAACGCCGGTATTAACAAGGCCTTTTTTGAGGAAGAGCTGGGCAATGGACTCATTGATGTCCGTCATTACTATTAAGAGAAATACCTTGAGCGTTACCTTACCCATCGATCGGGCCTCGTTTACGGATCCGGTATATCGTATGACTAAAAGCCTTGCCTTCCGTCAGATTTTATACTAAAATAAGAAATTATTCAAGCTGTTTTCTTGTCCGCCTTCGCAATCAACGCATAATCCATGGATAAAATACGTGAAAATATAAAGAACCTGTCTAAAGCTGAACTTGCGGCCAGATTAAAAAAAATGGCTGCGGAGCCTTACAGGGCGAACCAGATATTCAGGCATCTATACATAACGGGCGTGAAGTCTTTCGACGGGATGACAGATATGCCGGAAGCCCTGCGCAAGTCGTTGAAAGAAGAGTTCCGTATAACGCATCCCGCGATGGCGGATTCGAGACGTTCTTCGCTGGATGGCACTACAAAATATCTGCTGAAGCTTGACGATGGAAACACGATAGAGACGGTATTCCTGCCGGATGGGAAGAGGGCCACAGCCTGCCTGTCGTCGCAAGTCGGCTGCAAATACGGATGCAGTTTTTGCGCCAGCGCCGGCCTGGGTTTTATACGTAACCTTGCGCAATCGGAGATACTCGACGAAGTCATATTTTTGAGAGAGAAGAACCCCGATCCTCCGATCACGAATCTCGTATTCATGGGCATAGGCGAACCCATGGATAATTTTGATAATGTGATGAGCTCGATCAGGGTCTTTAACGACAAGGTCGCTTTCAACATAGGGGCAAGGAGGATGACCATATCGACCTGCGGGATAATCCCGGGGATAGAAAGGCTGAAGGGCGAGGGACTTCAAGTAGAGCTCTCAGTCTCCCTGCATTCAGCCGATGACAGTGTGAGGTCGAAGCTCGTGCCAGTTAATAAAAAATATCCGTTAAAAGACCTCATGAGGGCTTGCGTGGATTACATCGAAAAGACGGGCCGGGTCATCACGTTTGAATATGTTCTGATAAAAGACGTCAACAGCTCCGCGCAGGATGCCCTCAGCCTCGCAAAATTGTTAAAGGGAGTTAAGTGCAAGGTGAACACCATATCCCATAACCGGACGGCGGCGGGGATCGGCCAGCCTTCGGGCAGGGAAGCGAAAGATTTTGTCAATATATTGAAACAAAACGGCATAAATGCCACTCACCGCAAATCGAGAGGCGAAGATATAGACGCCGGATGCGGCCAACTCAGGATATCCAGGTCATGAAAAAAAGCGACAGATTGAAGAGGATGGTGGCGTTTTACCTGTCGGTCGTCCTGTTTTTTGTGACGCTTCCTATATTATTATCGTATTCGCTGGGCTATCACATAGATTACAACGCGCTTAAAGTATATAAGACCGGTATACTTTATATTAATAGCCATCCTGCGGGCGCTTCCGTATATGTTAACGGCAAACTTCACCCGTCCCTTACCCCTACCCAGGTGGAAGAGCTGAAGCCCGGCAATTACCGTGTAGAGGTAAGGCGGGAAGATTTTTATCCGTGGGAAAGAGAGCTTGCGGTAAGGCCTAATATGGTGACCAAGGCGGACAGGATAGTCCTCTTCCCGGTCACGCAGGATGTAAAGAAGGTAGGTAACCGCGAGACATTCAATTTTGTCGCGTATGACAAGAACAATATCTATTATATGAACGGTAAAGGGCTCTTCAAATCGAGCATCGACGGGACCGTTTCAAGCAGGATATCCCGGTATTCAAACTGGCCGGACAGGATAATAGCAAAAAAATTCTCTCCTGACAGCGACAAATTCCTGTACTATACAGAAAGGGCTATTTCGGTCGTATACCTTGACCTGGACAAGACGCTCTACGGAAAGGGAAGCGACGCCGCGCGCGTCGAAGAGGTCATGACCACGACAGAACCGATCAGGGACGTCTTCTGGTATTCCGGCTCCGGATATATTATAGTGATCACCGAAAGCGATATAAAGGTGGTAGAACTCAGGGGCGGAGAGAAACGTAATATAATAACGCTTTATAAATTCAATAAAAGGCCCCAGGGACTTTTTTATGACAGAAGCGCCGACTCCCTTTATTTTACGGATATAAGCAAAGATTCAGGTAAGAGCCATCTTTACAGGCTTGACCTGCGGCAGACGTTTCTGGATTCCTTGAAGCAGTTCTTAATGAAAAAGGAAGATGAGACCCAGGATGAGAAACGATAAGTTTTATAAGCGCCTCTTCGAGATAATACCTGGTTTGTTGACATGGACGACGCTCATTACCCTGTTTGCGCTTGCTTTCGTGAGGCCTGTGTGGGTGGCCATCTTCGTCATCACGTTCGACCTGTACTGGGTCATAAGGGTATGTTATCTGACAACGCTACTGGTCTTCGCGTACCGCAGGATGGAAAAAGAGAAGAAGATAGACTGGATCGGCCAGTGCAATAACATACAGAAGGTGAACGGGATAGAATATAATAGTATTTATCAGGCAATCCTCTTTCCGGCATATAAGGAAGGGGCGGATATATTGACGGCGTCGATTTCGGCGCTCGAGAAGGCAAATTATCCCAAAGAGAGGATGATAGTAGCATTGAGCATAGAAGAGAGGGCCGGCCAGGAGGTATGGGACAATGCCGTTTTGTTGAAGGATAAGTATAAAGACGTCTTTTTGGGATTCCTGGTAACAAGACACCCCGATAATATACCGGGCGAGGTTAAGGTCAAAGGCGCTAACGCGTCATGGGGCGCCAGGGCGCTTAAGGATTATCTGGACTCCAAAAATATAGGTTATGAGAATGTCATAATATCCTGTTTTGACGCCGATACGTGCGTGGAGAAAGAATATTTCGGATGCCTTACTTATCATTACCTTGTCAACCCCGACAGGACGCGTTCGAGCTACCAGCCGATACCGGTTTACAACAATAATATCTGGCACGCCCGGTCGATAGCGCGCATCCTTGAGCTCGGATCGAGTTTTATGCAGATGATAGAGACTATGAGGCTGGAGAAGTTCGTCACTTTTTCAAGCCACAGCATGAGCTTCAAGACATTGGTTGACGTCGGGTATTGGCCGGTCGATATGATATCCGATGATTCGGTGATCTACTGGAAGTGTTTCCTGTATTTTGACGGGGATTATTCCGTTATACCTCTATACGTGACGGTATCGATGGATGTGGCTACCGCGAAAGGCATAGTGCCTACCATAATAAAACAGTATAAACAAAAACGGCGCTGGGCATGGGGCGTCGAGAATTTCCCTTATGTGATGATGGGCTTTATGGATAACAAGAAGATACCTTTGATAAAGAAGATAAGGCGCGCGTTCAATATCCTCGAGAGCCACTATACGTGGGCGATATGGGCTATAATCATAACGTTCATAGCGCCGCTCCCGCTGATTTTCGGGGGCGGGCTTTTCAGGCAGACGGCGATTGGATATAACCTTCCCAGCGTCTCTGCCGCGCTCTTTAGAGTGTCGCTCTTTACGATCTTTGTCTGTATATTCATAACGATAAGGTTGCTGCCTCCCCGGCCTAAGGATGTGAAGCCCGAAAAGAGGCTCATCATGATAATCCAGTGGTTCTTCGCGCCGCTCTTCGTGGCCGTCCTCGGCTCGACTCCCGCGGTGGACGCGCAGACGCGCCTGATGCTGGGCAAGTATATGCAGTTCTACGTAACCGAGAAGACCCGCAAGAAATAATCCGCGTAAAATTTTTCTCCCAACCCCAGTCCGGCGTGAACTTTCGGGCGTTGCCTCCGCTCGCCGCAAATTTACATTAGGCATCACTCGTGTCCAAATTATGATTGAAAAAGCCCAACCGAATCCTTATGATGGTGATAGAACAGAACCGTCACCAACTACCGATTCTCGTCGGTATATAAGGAGGGTTA
>JAQUSE010000009.1 GCA_028715235.1 Candidatus Omnitrophota bacterium
CAGCTTTCCGGTGAAGAGGCCGGCATCAAGAACGCGACCATGCTGGTGAAGGGCGAATATTCCTACGGATATTTAAAGTCGGAGTCGGGCGTACACCGCCTTGTGCGGATATCGCCTTTTGATTCAAATAAGAGGAGGCATACCTCTTTCGCGTCCATAGACGTCATCCCGGAGATATCGGATGACATACAGGTGGATGTAAAAGAAGCGGAGCTTAAGATAGACACATACCGCGCCGGCGGCAAGGGCGGCCAGCATGTCAACAAGACCGATTCTGCCGTAAGGATAACGCACATGCCGACGGGGATAGTTGTTCAGTGCCAGAATGAGCGGTCGCAGCTCAAGAATAAGTCCGTGGCGATGAAGATCTTAAAGGCAAAGCTTTATGAAAGAGAAAGGATGAAGAAGGCAAAAGAGCTTGAGAACGCTTATGACGCGAAGAAGGAGATCGCCTGGGGAAGCCAGATCAGGTCTTATGTGCTCCATCCCTATTCAATGGTAAAGGACCACAGGACAAGTTATGAGACGGGCAAGGCCGAGGCCGTCCTTAACGGCGAGCTCGATGAGTTTATAGAGGCGTATTTGAAGTGGAGACAAGGAAAGGTTGCGTAACAGGATAACGTATGATCAATTTTATTCTTAAGAAAATAGTAGGTACCCAAAATGAACGGGTCGTGAAGGTCCTGCGGCCGACAGTAGACGCGATAAACTCTCATGAAGAGGCCGTTTCCAAACTGTCCGACACCCAGCTGCGCGCCAAGACAGACGAATTCAGAGCAAGGATAACCAGGGCCCGCGAAGAGCTCGCGGATGAGATAAAAGGATTGGAGGAGATATTCTTAAGTTCCACTTCGCCCGATGAAAAGGAGAAGCTCAAGAGAAAGCTGCGCGATTCAAAGAACAGGATCTTTGAGGGCGTATTACCGGAGGCGTTCGCGGTAGTGCGCGAAGCCGCGAAACGGACCGTGAAGATGCGCCATTTTGATGTCCAGCTGATGGGCGGGCTCGTCCTTCACCAGGGAAAGATATCCGAGATGGCCACAGGCGAAGGGAAGACCCTTGTCGCTACCCTTCCGGTATACCTGAACGCGTTAACCGGCGAAGGCGTGCACGTCGTGACGGTGAACGATTACCTCGCGAAGAGGGACAGGAACTGGATGGGGCCCATATACGAATTCCTGGGGCTGACGATCGGCGTCATACAGCACGATATGCATCCCAGGGACAGGAAAGCGGCATACGCCTGCGATATCACATACGGCACGAACAACGAATTCGGTTTTGACTACCTGAGGGATAATATGGTGGTCAGCGAACAGGAGATGGTCCAGAGGCCGCTTAACTACGCGATCGTAGACGAGGTCGATTCCATACTGATCGATGAATCCAGGACGCCGCTCATCATATCCGGTCCCGCCGAGGAATCGACGGACAAATATTATATCATCAACAAGATAGTCCCGAAATTGAAAGGCAAGATAATAACGGACAAAGAAGAGATCGAGGCCAAGCATAAGGGGCTGGACATAGAGAAGGGCATAGATTATATAGTCAACGAGAAGAACCATACCGCAAATCTTACCGAGGAAGGCGTTGTCAGGTGCCAGGAGATGCTCGGCGTTAAAAATCTATATGACGATATCCAGTCGGAATGGGAACATCACATACGGCAGGCCATAAGGGCCCACGTCCTGTATAAGAATGACGTAGACTACGTCGTCAAAGACGGGGAAGTCCTCATAGTGGATGAATTTACCGGCCGGCTTATGCCGGGCAGGCGGTGGTCGGACGGCCTCCATCAGGCAGTTGAGGCGAAAGAGGGCGTTAAGATCGAGAGGGAGAACCAGACGCTTGCGACCATCACATTCCAGAATTATTTCAGGATGTACCGGAAGCTTGCCGGCATGACAGGCACCGCGGAGACTGAAGCCGCGGAATTCGCGAAGATATACGGCCTCGACGTAGTAGTAATGCCTACGAACAAGCCTATGAGCCGGACTAATCACCCCGATGTAATATATAAGACAGAGAGAGAGAAGTTCAACGCCGCGTGCGCGGAGATAGCCGAGCTTTATAAGATAGGCCGGCCCGTCCTGGTCGGTACGATCTCTATATCGAAATCAGAGACCTTAAGCAATTTCCTGAAAAAGATGGGTATCCCGCATCATGTCCTGAACGCAAAATACCACGAACAGGAAGCGCAGATAATAGCGAACGCGGGACAGAAGTATTCCGTCACTATAGCTACGAATATGGCCGGCCGAGGAACGGATATAGTCTTGGGCGACGATGTAGCGGAAAAAGGCGGCCTTCATGTCCTGGGCACAGAGAGGCATGAAGCAAGACGCATAGACAACCAGTTGCGCGGACGATCCGGCAGGCAGGGCGATCCCGGTTCGAGCAAGTTCTATATGTCCCTGGAAGACGACCTGATGAGGATATTCGGTTCGGACAGGATAAAACTCATAATGGACAAGCTCGGGATGGAGGAAGGACAGGACATACAACATCCGTTTATCACGAAGGCTATTGAGACCGCGCAGAAGAGGGTGGAACAGCATAACTTTGAGATAAGGAAGCACCTTCTGGAATACGACAACGTTATGAACCGGCAGCGCGAGGTCATATACGACGAGAGGAAAAAGATATTATCGGGGAAGGACCTCAAGGAATATATCTATGAGATAATGGAAGAGGTGCTCGACAGAGCTGTTGATACATACCTCAATGAAAAGGTGAGCGCCGATAGATGGGATTACGACGGGTTCAGGCAGTATGTCGAGCTGAGGTTCTCTATCAAGACGAACGAACTTAACATGGAGGAGATGAGGATACCCGAGGTCAAGGATGCGGTCCTGGAATTGATGAAAAAGCGTTACGAAGAGAAGGAAACCGCTTTAGGCAGCGAGATGGCCAGGTACCTGGAAAAGATGATACTTCTTCAGGTCGTCGACTCGAGATGGAAGGACCACCTGTATGCCATGGACAGCCTGAAAGAAGGCATAGGATTAAGGGCGTATGGCCAGCGCGATCCACTGGTGGAATACCAGCATGAGGCTTACTCCATGTTCATGGACATGATAGAGAGGATTAAAGAAGAGACGCTGGAGTACCTCTTCAAGATAAAGGCAGTGAAGGAAGAGAAGGAAGCGGCTGTATTCGATCTCAGCAAGCAGAATACTATGCATGAAGAGAAGGCGCAATTCCAGGACGTGCCGTTATCGCAATCTCCGGAAGGGGGATCTTTTACCGGGCCTTATGAAGGACAATTGCCGCAGGAGAAAGTGCCGACTTATAAAAGGGAAGAGCCTAAAGTCGGAAGGAATGAGCCTTGCCCGTGCGGGAGCGGTAAAAAATATAAAAAGTGCTGCGGAAAATGAGAAAAAGCCTTCAGCTTGTACTTGCCGTAGTATCTGCATCTCTTCAAATACTTGCATTCCCGAATTTCAATTTATGGCCTCTTGCCTGGATAGCGTTTGTGCCCCTCTTTTTCGCGATAGACGGCCGGAAACCGCTTAAGTCATTCCTCATATCCTATATTACCGGATTCCTTTTCTTCCTGGGGACCATCTACTGGCTTATCCATGTGACGCTTCCCGGCATGATCATAGTGGCCGCCTATCTTGCGCTATATTTCGCATTATTTGGCTCGGCGCTTTCCTTTGTCATGGGAAGGTCGAAACCATTGGCGGTATTATTTTTTGCGCCCGCGGCATGGGTGGCGCTGGAGCTCGCCCGTTCAAATGTCTTCAGCGGTTTCGGATGGGCCCTGCTAAGCCATTCCCAGAGTAATTGCCTACCCGTTATACAGATCGCCGATATCACAGGCGCTTATGGGGTGAGCTTTCTCGTTATGATGGCCAACGCGGCAATTTTTCTCACCATAAAGGACTTGCGGAAAAAGGAATACTCGTCGCCGATCCTGGGCATAGCGCTGATTCTTATTTTTGTCTCGCTTGCATACGGAATAATAAGGGTAAAGAATATATTTACGGGAGAAATTTTTAATGCAGCCGTCGTGCAGGGCAATATTCCCCAGACAGAGAAGTGGGACGCGAGTTTCAGGCAGGAAATATTAGGTAAGTACGAAAGTCTTACAAAAGACGCGGCAAAAGAGGAAGTTGACTTGATAATCTGGCCTGAGACATCGGTGCCCGGATTCCTGGAGAGTGAGCACGACCTGTTTGGACGCGTAGAGGCTCTTGCCAAAGGGGTCAGGACACCGCTTCTTGTCGGCGCCCCAAGAGAAGATCCAGCTTTGCCTGACGCGTATTATAACAGCGCTGTATTATTCGATGAGGAAGGCGGGATTTCAGGCCGGTATGATAAGATCCATCTCGTGCCGTTCGGCGAGTATCTGCCGTTCAAAGGCATCCTCTCATTCGTCGAAAATTTCGCTCCCAACCCCATAGGCGATTTCAGGGGAGGAAAAGACTATACGGTCTTTAAGGTATTTACGCAGAGGAGCTCCAGAGATAAGGATTATGTCAGGAGGCTGGTAAAGAAGGTGAGTTTTTCCTGCCTTATATGTTTCGAGGATATCTTCCCCGGGCTTGTCAGGCAATTTGCGCACAGCGGCGCGGACTTTTTGGTAGTCATCACCAATGACGCCTGGTTCGGAAATACGAGCGCGCCTTACCAGCATGCCCAGAGTTCCGTATTCAGGGCCGTCGAGAACAGGTTGAATGTCGTAAGGGCCGCCAATACAGGATTATCCTGTTTTATAGACCAGAAGGGACGTATAGTTAAAAGGGTAGAGGAGCTCGGCAGGGACCTCTTCGTGAACGGCGTCGCGGTTAACGGGATGATATTGACGAACACCAGGACTTTCTATACCGCCTATGGCGACCTTTTTGCGTACGCCTGCGCTTTACTGGCGGTGTTTTATCTGTTCGTGAATTTATTTTATATCAGGAGATAAGCCATATGGATAGTTTCACTATAGGTATTATCGCCGGGACTCTTACCACAATATCTTTCATACCGCAGATAATAAAAATATATAAGACCAAGAATGCCAAAGATCTGTCTATACTGATGTTCCTTATTTTTTCTCTCGGGGTCCTGTTGTGGCTGATATACGGTATAACCATAGGCGAACGCCCCATCATCATAGCCAATTGTGTCACGCTATTTTTTATACTTTTGATATTAGCGATGAAGGTCAGGTATAGATGATACGGAAAAGAGACTTATATGAGAATATCGCCATCCTGGCGGGAGCGGCTTTTTTTGCCTATACCTGCATGCGCGCATATAATCTGTCTCTATCGTTTGATGAGGCGTGGACTTACCTGTATCATTCCTGCGGCAGCCTGAAGCATATTTTTTCCTTCGAGGGCCCTGTGGGATCAAATAACCATCTGCTCAATACGCTAGCTATCAAGGTCCTTGCTCACTTTTTCGGGAATTCGGAATTCGTTATACGGATACCGGCCCTGGCAGGGCACGCCATTTATCTGGTAAGCATTTTCAATATATTGAAATTGTTTTTGAAGGGAGGAAGGTTTGCTGTTGGCTTCCTCCTGGCCGCGTCAAATCCTTTTTTACTCGATTTCTTCTCATGCGCCAGAGGTTATTCCATCGGCATAGGCTTCACCGCAGCGGCGCTTTATTTTTTACTGAAGAGGATAGAATGCCGGGATACCCGAAAGAACACAGGATATAATGCAGCGTCTGTTGCAATGCTGACATTGGCTGTATTGTCTAACCTGTCCTTTTTAAATGTCTTTATCGCGGTAATCGCCGTTATGTTTTTTATTGAGATAAAAGGAATAATAAGAATAATGTTCCCCGTCGTTATTGCGGCGCTTTTTTTGATGATCGTATATCCGCCGTCGGCCTTAAAAGCGATTTTTCAGGGTGTTGCGGAATATGGGGGAACAGCGGGTTTTTGGGTCGATACAGTTGTCAGCATCCTGCGGTATTATTTTTATGGAAAGGGATATGCGAATATTGACATGATATGGTTTACAGATTCGGTGATCTTCATATCGTTTGCGTCGGCAGTTATTATTTTGCTCTTTAATTATGTGAATAAAAAAATGGCGGAACCGTTAAACAGATATCTTCTGGCGCTGGCATCAATATTGTTCCTCATTGCCGCATGCATAAAATCCCAATTCTTTTTTCTTGATATCAAATATCCAACGGACAGGATGGCGATATACCTGGTCCCGTTGTATATTATTTTTCTCCTGATATTGTGGGAATATGTCAATGGAGGTAAAAACGTTGTTTGCCGGGTACTTTACAAGGGCGTATTTTGTATCTTGATATTCGCGGCGCTCGTTCATAACATGCTGTGCCTGAATATCGGCTATTTCCATCAGTGGAGATACGACGCGTCGACGAAAGACGCCATGGGTACTATCTGCAAAATAAATATGCAAACTAAGGAAATACCCGGCAGATGCAGGATAGGAATAAACCATCTGTTCAAGCCGAGCGTGAATTATTACATAATGCGGAACAGGATGACATGGTTGGAGCCGGTGAAACTTGACGGTTTGGAAACAGCCCGTGAATATTATTATCTTTTGCGGGGCAGGGGCGAGGTGCCAAAACGTCTTGTCCTGAAGATGATCAAGACGTATGAAATATCGAACGCGATCCTTGCCGAACCGGCAAAATAAATACTTCCTTTCTAACCTGGTTAGATTCATAGATTTAGCCCCACAAATTCCTGTCCAGGCTCCTGTAAGATATGGCCTCTGATATGTGATGGGCTTCGATCACGTCCTTATGGTCCAGGTCGGCGATCGTCCTGGATACCTTCGGAATTGCCACATTAATTCGCCATATTTGCCTGTAATCACGATTAAGTTTGATGGGTTATCCACACTAGTAGGGGAGGTTTAAACCTCCCCTACCTAGTAGTAGCTGACGTTTAAACGTCAGCTACTCTGTGGATAACTTTATAACACAGGCTTGTCAATTTCAACGATTTGGTTTGATTGGCAAGTAGTTTGAAAATAGTGGTTATAGCTCGAAAAAGGATATTTTTCAGGCTCCACAACTAATCCTGCTTTTAATGGATTGTTATGTATATATTCCAATACCTTCACAAGGTGCAGCTCGTCTCTGATATATTCATCGTAAAATCCTTTCTGCCAAATCTTACCCGTTTTGCCATTAGCCTTGTTCAGCTTTCTTGTAAAAGAACCTTTTATCATCTTCATAATGTATGAAAAGTTATATATGCCGACGGGATGTATCACAATATGTAGATGATCTGGCATAATACAGAAGCCGTATAAGCGGTAATCCAGGACAAGCCTGAAATATTCAAGTGTAACGAGAAGTATTTTGCAATTTTTAGGGTCGCTGAATATGGTTTGATTATTTTCCGTATTAGTAGTCAGGAAATACGCAGCATTTATTCCGTAAAATCGTTTTATGTTTCCCATAAATTATCCACAATATAGGGGACGTTTAAACATCCCCTACTGAGAGTTGGGTTATTGTTTGTAGTAGACGATGTCGTACGGTTTGCCTTTCATCTCCTGGCAAAGCGGACAATCGTCTTCGAGGTCATCATCAATGTGTCCTTCAAGTACTTCTTTAATCCTTTGCTTTATCTGTTCATCTGTAGGATTATCCAGATGTATTATGCTATAGCCATTTACAAGGGAAACCACAGCATTTTTTCCATACACTTTAGCTATATTAGATAAAGGCGTAGCTGTATTCATCGTTTTATCTCCTTATATTGGTAGTAGCCGACGTTTAAACGTCGGCTACTCTGTGGATAATCGCTCATCCCCATAAATTGCGGTCCAGGCTTCTATAAGAGATAGCCTCTGATATGTGATGGGCTTCGATCACGTCTTTATGATCCAGGTCGGCGATCGTTCGGGCAACCTTGAGTATCTTGTCGTATGCCCTGGCCGATAGACCAAGCTCCAATATCGCCAGCTTTAGCAATTCTTCGCTCTCTCTGTCGAGGACGCAGTATCTTTCCAATTCATTTGGCTCGAGGTGCGCGTTGAAGTATACGGCATCGGTCTTGTAGCGCTGTCTTTGTAGCGTTCGTGCCTCATCGACCCGTTTCCTGATATCCTCGGACGGTTCACCGCGCCGCTTATCCGTCAGGTTCTCCACCTTTAATCTCGGCACCTCGAGGTGAATATCTATCCTGTCGAGAAGCGGCCCCGATATCCTCGAAAGATAGTGCTGTATCTGAATAGGAGTGCAGTGGCACTCACGCTTCGGGTCTGTAAAATTTCCGCACGGGCAGGGGTTCATTGCCGCCACGAGCATGAACTTCGAAGGGTATGTCAGGGTCCTGGCGACTCTAGATATAGTTATCGAACCGTCTTCAATAGGCAGCCTTAATACTTCCAGTACGTTCTTTTTGAATTCAGGAAGCTCATCGAGGAACAATACGCCGTTATGTGCCAGACTTATTTCTCCTGGTGTCGGATTCGTCCCGCCGCCGACGAGCGCCGAGTCGGATATGGTATGGTGCGGCGACCTGAATGGACGGGCCCAGATCAGTCCTTTGTTGGGAGACAGTAAGCCTGCTACGCTGTGGATTTTAGATGTCTCAAGACTTTCCTCGAGTGTCATGTCGGATAATATCGTAGGAAGGCGTTTGGCCAGCATGCTCTTTCCGGAACCGGGGGGACCGATCAGCATTACATTGTGGCCGCCTGCGGCAGCGACTTCCAGGCCGCGTTTCGCGTGTTCCTGGCCTTTTACGTCATTGAAATCCACTTTGTATCTGGGAGTTTTTTTTGTCGCGCATTCGCTGTTCGCGGAATAGGCAGACAGTTTTAATTTACCGTTTATGAAAGCTACGGTATCTCTAAGCGTCTCCAAAGGATAGACCTCGATACCTTTTACCACTCCGGCTTCTTTAATATTAGCTTTTGGCAGTCCAAGCCTGGCCTTACCCATGGCTTTTAAGCCCATCGCTATCGAGAGGGACCCTTTAACAGGTTTCAATTTTCCGTCCAGTGACATCTCGCCGCAGAAGACGAAATCAGCCAGCGCCGAGCAGTCGATCACGCCTTCATATGCCAGAATGGAAAGGGCTATGGGCAGGTCAAAGGACGCGCCCTCTTTCCTGCTGTCGGCAGGGGCGAGGTTTACCGTTATCTTCTTGGAGGGAAATACGAAACCGGAATTCCTGATCGCGGATTTAATCCTGTCGCGAGATTCTTTTATCGCGGTGTCGGGCAGGCCTATTATGTTGAATTGCGGCAGACCTCCGCCGATATCGGTTTCTGCGGTGACCTCATATGCGTCTATGCCGGCGATGCCGCTTGAAAATATCCTTGCTATCATAAATTTCTCCTTAGTAGTTGTCGCAAACCGCGTTTTCGATTAATTCTATCGATTCGATTTTATTATCGGGTCCTAATTTTACAGATACGACATCGATCCGCCAGTCGCAAAATACGCGGCCGCGCAGCTTCAGGTAATAGAGCGCGTTCTTTATTATGTGCCGAATTTTTAATGCCGTTACCGCGAGATAGGGAGGGCCGAGAGAAGAAGAAGCCCGTGTTTTTATTTCGATAAAGATCATTAAGCCGTCTTTATTAGCTATCGCATCCAGTTCTCCGAATGTGGTGCGATAGTTGGTCTCGAGGATCTTATAACCTTTATCCTTTAAAAACTTTATCGCGACCTTTTCCCCGATCGCGCCGACTATCTTCTTCTCGCGGCCCATCTATCTACCCTCCGTAAGCCTCCAGTACGACCTTTTCTATCTCATCTTTTACATCCCTGTTCAACGGTATCACGGTGTTGTACCACTTTCCGTCTTTGCCTTCCTCTCTGGGCATACTTACAAAGAGGCCGTCCTTTCCCTCGACAACGCGCAGGCCGTTTATCACAAGGCTGCCGAATATTGAGATATCGCAGAACGCCTTTGTCGCGCCGCTGCCGTCGAGCTTGTGCAGCCTTGATACCTCCAGCTTCAGGTCATCTTTTATCATAGTTATCACCTCCCTCCGGAATTGTCCCTACTATATAAGACGGTAAAATCGCCAAAATTCTTGCAAGTTTTTTAAAAAAGTCTATTTGCCGTGTGCCGAGGTCTCCGACCGAGGCAATGTTTGTTTAAATAACTATTTTGTTAATAATAAAATAGGAAGAGCGCCGGCTATTGAAAATTGCTGAGGGTGTGTTATACTTTATTTAGAAGAAGGGAGAGTGGTCGATTGAACGAAAGAAGTACGGCTTTTCTACGGAGAAGCCGGATGGTCACCCGAAAGGGCGGCCGTATCACGATCGGCATTAACCTCAAAGGGGGCGATTGAAAGACGCTTTGCCGGTTTTGAGATCTTCTTCTCGCA
Source organism: Candidatus Omnitrophota bacterium (assembly GCA_028715235.1). Lineage (GTDB taxonomy): Bacteria > Omnitrophota > Gorgyraeia > 2-01-FULL-45-10 > 2-01-FULL-45-10 > JAQUSE01. Next base: position 10,305 of record JAQUSE010000009.1, read on the forward strand.
TAGATCGATCTCAAGCCGCTGAAAAGCGGAAGGTATACCTTCTTCAGGAACTGACCCAAGCCTAAATAGACTTGGGCCTTTTTCTTAAATGAGGCCACAACTTATAGAGCGTTAGCGAACATAAGTTGTTTGTGATGTTTGACCGTTAGGCCGAATTTATGCCGAAAGATACATATTGATGGCGTCGATTTAAGATATCAGTCATCTTTCGGCTTTCTCCATTGATAATCTATAACCTTCCCTTATACGCCGATTCAAACTTTTCTAGCACTCTGGAAGCTTCTCTTCCGCCGCCGTTTTTCCATGCCTCATGGATCATTACGAGCATCTTTGTCGTTTTTGAATCGGCTATCCACTTTGCCCCCAAAAGCAGAGTAGCTGCCAGTAACTGCAGGAAGTACCTGGGGACCGCGAAAGACAGTGCGAACGATATAGCGGCCAGCACGAAATAGAGGTTTATCCTATTCATAATGTTACCCTTTCTTTTTTTAGGCAGACCTTTCTTGTTGAACGAATTGACCGATTCATAAGCTGAAACGACCCTGGCAAGGCATTCCTCGCACCCGTAGATATGAGTTTCAACGCGTTTTCTATCGTCAGCGGCGAGCGAGTTGCCGAGGAAGCCGGCAAGCTCTACGTCTGTCGGATGGGTCGTATGACTTTTTATATCTATCATCTTTCCTCCATATAACTTATAACTTACGACTTATATCTTTTAGCCCCCCACTATATAAGACGGTAAAAATCGGGATTTTCTTGCAACTATTTTAACATTTTTTCACTCCATCAAATCCCGCAATTTTCTCCTCAATATTTCCTTGGACCTCTTTATGTAGCATGAGACAGTCCCGGCTGGAATATTCAATATTTCAGCAATCTCTTCATGCTTCTTGTCATACAAGATATTTAATTTCATTATCAATCTATCTTTTCCGCCAAGCGATTCTATGGCCGATTCTATCCCTGATACGATAGTGTCTATTTCCAGCTTTTTATAAGGAGATGGTCCCGAAGAGGGGATCAGCCCCGCCAGTTCGGTTTCGCCTATCTTGTCGGATATAGATAGAGGCTTTACAGGTTCCTTCCGGAGTTTGCTTCGCATGTATTCGAGCGCCGTATTACCGGAAACTATAGAGAGCCAGTACGATATGGCCTTACGGTTCTTTACGCTCCCGAGTTTATCGCCACTCCATATGGACGTGAAGACGTCCTGCCGAATGTCCTCTATCTCCTGATGCGCAAGCGCCAGCCCGTATTTCTTCAAACGGTTTGTGATAGAAGTTGAGACGAGCCCGGAGTATTTTTCCACAAATAAGGCCCATGCGGCTGCGTCTCTTTTCAGACAGGCGTCTATAAGTTTTTCGTCCCTGCCATTATCTCCTGCTTTCATTACGGCAGGGTAACATAATATATGTTAAAAAGTCAAATCATTTTTAATTAAATATCAAATAGCCGCTCAATCAGCTTTTTCCTGTCCCATTTGACTTATTAGGATCCAGATAGTATACTCTATTATACTATTAGCAATTAATAAGGATAAATACATTCATGGAAGACAAAGATAAGACAATAGAAGAGCTTACGGCGCAGCTGGAGACGTTGAAACAGCTTGTGTCGAGCCTTAAATCGTCTAAGATAGACGGTGAAAAATTGAACGTGGCGGAACTCTTGCAGGAGGCCAATTACAGCGCCATATTCAACGCGGCCAACGACGCCATCTTCGTTCACGATATAGAGAACGGCCATATAGTGGATGTCAATAATAAGACCTGTGAGATGTATTTCTATCCCAAGGAGGAGATGCTTAATCTGAGCGTCCATGCCTTGAGCGCCGGAGAAAAACCGTTTACTCAGGATGAGGCGATGAAGTTCATGCGAAAAGCGGCTGACGACGAGCCTCAAATATTTGAATGGCTTGCGAGAGACAAACTGGGAAGGCTCTTCTGGGTCGAGGTAAATCTCAAGCGCGCGGTTATAGGCGGCAGGTACAGGCTTCTGGCGATGGTGCGCGACATAGACGAACGTAAACAGACTGAACAGAGGCTGGAGGCGATAAATGAGGCATTTTTGGCATTTACGACCGAGCCCCTTGAAAACATAAACCATCTTACAGCGCTTTGCGGCAAACTTCTTAACGCGGACTCCGCCCTCTATAATAGGCTGGAAAAGGGCCTGCTGTGTTCGTGCGGGCAGTGGAACACGCCTCCCGGTTTCAACCCCAGCGGTAAACCCGACGGCCATATATGCTACGACGTCATAAAAGGCGGTGGCGAAGACGCTGTTTTTATGCCGAACCTCCAGGACAGCGAATACGCGAAGACCGATCCTAATATAGCTCAATATAATCTCAAGTCATATATGGGTTATCCGGTAAAGTTTGGAGGGGCGTGCGTCGGTTCGCTCTGTGTGGTATATACGTACGATTACATGCCGAGCGTCGAAGATAAGAAGATAATAGGGATCCTCGCGTCAGCCATCGGCGTGGAGGAAGAGCGGAGGCTCGAATCCGACGCGCTGGTTAAACGAGATTACCAGTTGGAGATATTGTCGCGTACGAGTCAGCATATAAACCAGATACTTGAGGCGCCTGTCATATTGCGGACGCTTGTCGCCGCAGCGATGGAGCTTGTCGAAGCGAATGCGGGGACAGCCGGCCTTTTAGCGGGCGGCGTCATGGAATTTAATGAATATAACAGGGGAGGGCGTCTAGAACCTGTACATTATGTATTCGGACCGGGCAGCGGCGTGGCAGGCTGGGTCATTAATACTATGAAGCCTTATATAGCGAATGATCCCGAGCATGACTCTCATATTCTCCCCGAGGCAGGGAAAGAGTTTGGTTTTTACAATCTTGTAAATATCCCTATCATAGGGTATTCCGGTGAACTTCTCGGATGCCTGTCTATGCATAACAAGAAAGACCATGGTCCCTTTGATACCCAGGATGTCTTTATGCTTCAGGGATTGGCCGCAGGCGCCGCGGTGGCTTTGGAAAACGCGAAAATGGTAGTAAACGTAAAAGAGGCTGCGAGCGCGCTTTCAGAGAGCGGCAAAAGACATAAGCTGGTGACCGAAAACATACCGCTTCATATCGGCGTCATTGATAAGTCCGGGAAGTTTTCTATATGGAACAAGTATTCCGAGAAAATGTTCGGATATACCTCGGAGGAGGCGATAGGCAAGCTGACGCCCGCGGATATCCATGAATCGAAGGAAGACGCCGATGAGGTCCTGCGCACAGCCGCGAAAGAGGGTATCTTCGACAGGGAACTTAACATGGTGCACAGGAGCGGCAGATTCGTCCGCTGCCGGCTCGTGGTTGTGCCGTACCGGGACGCAAGCGGCGATATCGTGAATTTCTACGGGTTCGCGGAAGATATAACTAAGCGCTCCGAAGCGGAAAAGTCGCGCGAGGATCTGCACGCCGAGCTTGTTAAGTCGAATGAACGCCTGAAACAATTGGCGCTGAAAGATACGCAGACAGGGCTGTATAACCATCGGTACTTGAGCGAGATGATCGAGTCCGAGTTCTACCGGGCCAAGAGGTATAGTCATCCTCTTTCGCTTATAATGCTCGATATCGATTATTTCAAATCGATAAACGACCTTTACGGACATGAATTCGGGGATCTTGTGTTGAAACAGCTAGCCCATTATCTGAAGAGGATGGTCCGCAGGTATGACGTAGTGATCCGTTTCGGAGGGGAGGAGTTTATCATATTGTCATCGGGAATAGCCAGGGATAAGGCGTTTGCGCTCGGACAGAGGATCCTGGACGCCATCAACCTTTACAATTTCGGAGATAAGGAACATTCCGTAAGATTAAAGATGAGCGTCGCCGTAGCGGCGTATCCTGAAGACAAGATCATGATAGGGATGGATCTCGTTAACATGGCCGACAGCATATTGAGCAAAGTCAAGGAGAGCGGGGGGAATAGTATCTATTCCTCGGAGAATTTAAATAAAGAGAAGAAGGATGATGAGGGAAAAAACGCCAGCACTGATGTGCGGTTCTTGAAAGACAGGATAGAAAAACTTACCAAGCGCGGAAAACAGAACCTGATCGAATCAATATTCGCGTTTGCAAGGACGATCGAGCTGAAAGATCATTACACCGGGGAGCATGTGGAGAAGACCGTGCATTACGCTACCCAGATAGCGAAGGTGCTTGACCTGCCTCCGGAAGAGATCGAGAATATCAAGCAGGCGGCTGTCCTGCATGATCTCGGGAAGATAGGCGTAAGCGACAAGATACTGCATAAGAAGTCGAAGCTGAGTAAAAAGGAATATGAGGAGATAAAGAGACATCCCCAGATAGCGGCCGACATCATAAGGCCGGTCCAATTTATGCATGACATCGTGCCGCTTGTCCTTTACCATCATGAGAGATGGGACGGTAACGGTTATCCGGCCGGCATGGCAGGCGATGAAATACCGATGGGAGCGCGCATAATAGCCATCGCCGACGTATATCAGGCGCTCACCTCTAATCGCACATACCGGAAAGCGTATCCTAAAAATGAGGCCATGAGGATAATAAAGAACGGCGCCGGCACACAGTTTGATCCGCTTGTCGTGGACGCCCTGTTGATAATTTTGAAAAAAGAGACGCCGGCGAAAAAACCCGTAAAGAGAGAAAGGCGCACCGGTATAAAAATAAGGAAGATGAGATAATATGTCAGGAAAATACTCGAGATTATTTGAACTTACCAAAGACGGTGTATTGAGCTATTCTTTTGACGAAGGCAGGATAATTTCGGCAAACCAGGGGTTTGTGAATATCCTGGGCCTTGATTGCAAGGCTTCCGATCTGGAAGGCAAACTTTTAAAGGAAATGATGGTGCATGTGGAGTCGGAGCAAGCGCTAAGGAAGATCCTTCTGAAGAAAGGCGAGGTTCACGGATACGAATACCATTTTAAGACATTAAAAGGGGATGACAGGTGGGTCATCAGCGAATTGTTTCTTACTGCAGATCCGGTGACGGGAGAAAAGATGGCAGAGGCTATAATAACCGATATCACCGGGCTCAAGAAGGCGCAAGGGAAAGTGGTTGCGCTGAATAAGGAGCTTTCGAAGACCAATGCCAGGCTGAAACAGATGGTGATGAAGGACTTTGAGACCGGGCTCTATAACCATCGTTATCTCGAAGACGCGATGGAGGCGGAGTTTGCCAGGGCCAAGAGGGAATCGAAGCCCGTGTCGATAATAATGGTCGACATAGACTATTTCAAATCAATAAATGACGTCTATGGCCATCAGTTCGGTGATATGGCGCTGAAACAATTTGCGGGCCATCTCAGGAAAGTGCTGCGCAGATATGATGTGATCGTCAGATACGGCGGCGAAGAGTTTGTCATAGTCGCACCCGGAGCTTACAGGACCGGAGTCATAAACCTGGCCCATAGGATCCTCGAGGCCACTAACCTGCAGAATTTCGGGAACAGGAAGCAGTCTGTGAAACTCAGGATAAGCCTGTCCGTAGCGTCATATCCGGAAGACGGTGTCACCAGGCCTTCGGATCTGCTGAACCTGGCTCAAGAGGTATTGGACAAGTCCAAGGAATTCGGCGGCAACAAAGTATGTTCGTCCCTGGACCTCAGGACCTGCGCGCCGTCTTATGATGAGAACGGTAAGACTAAAGAGGATGTAGGCTTTCTTAAAGAGAAGATAGATAAATTGACCAAACGCGCGAACCAGAGCCTGATCGAGGCGATATTCGCGTTTGCCAAGACGATCGAATTGAAAGACAACTACACGGGCAAACATGTGGAAAAGACCGTATTATACGCTACGGATATCGCCAGGGAGCTTCGCCTGCCCGAACACGAAATAGAGCGGATAAAGAGGGCGGCTATACTGCACGATCTTGGTAAGGTCGGGATAAGCGAAAAAATATTGCATAAAAAAGGCATCCTTACAAAAAAGGAATATGAGGAGATAAAGAGACATCCCCAGATAGGGGTCGATATCATAAGGCCTATACAATTCCTGCACGATGTCATCCCCCTGATCCTTCGCCATCACGAAAGGTGGGACGGTAAGGGTTATCCCGACGGACTGAAGGGGGAGGAGATATCCGTCGGCGGACGCATCATCGCCGTCGCGGACGTCTATCAGGCGCTGATATCGGACAGGCCGTACCGAAAAGCCTTTTCCGAAAAAGAGGCCATAAAGATAATCAAGAAAGGCGCAGGCACGCAATTCGACCCTGTAGTGGTCGGGGCTTTTCTGAAGGTGATCGAAACGAAGAAGGGAAGAGAATAAAATGAATGAGCATGTGGAAGAGAACGAGCTTATAAAGCAAAGGAAGGCGAAGCTCGAAAGCATAACAAGCGGCGGCATCTATGCCTACGGCGGACGTTTTGACTTTTCGACGGATATAAAAGGCCTTAAGGACAATTTTTCCGAAGGGAAGACAGTATCTGTGGCCGGCCGCATCATGGCGTGCCGCGAACACGGGAAGAGCCTGTTCTACGACCTGAAAGATTCGTCCGGTAAGATCCAGGCATACATAAAGGCCGATATCATCGGGCCGCCGAAATTTGAATTTTTGAAGAATCTAGATATAGGGGATTTTGTGGGCGTGAAAGGCGATACGTTCAAGACGAGGACAGGTGAGCCGACCATTGTCGTAAAAGAATTGACGATATT